>NZ_LNQO01000018.1:0-101559 GCF_001456905.1 Gordonia sp. SGD-V-85 | reverse complement strand
AACAGAATTCATCGGGTTTCTCCGCAAGATCGACGCCGAGGTGCCCGACGAGCTCGACGTCCACCTGGTCATGGACAACGCCTCTACCCACAAGACGCCCGCGGTCAAACGATGGCTGACCTCGCACCCACGATTCGTTGTCCACTTCACCCCGACGAGCTCATCCTGGATGAACCTCGTCGAACGCTGGTTCGCCGAACTGACCACCAAGAAGCTCCAACGCTCCCCCCACCGCACCGTGAGAGCGCTCAACGCCGACATCAGAGCATGGATCGAGACCTGGAACGACAACCCCCGCCCCTACGTGTGGGTCAAGACCGCTGACCAGATCCTCGACTCCATCGCCCACTACTGCACACGAATTAATGACTCAGAACACTAGCTGCCTACGCCGAGGCGGCTCGTATGTCGCAGCCCGAACTGGTGGCTGCGTTGCGAGATCTGCTCGGCGCGCGGCTGGTCGCCTACCTGGGTCGGGTGAGCGAGACCCGGGCGGTGCGGCAATGGGCTGACGGCACCCGCACCATCGCCAACCCCGAGGACGTCGAACGGCTCCGGATCGCCTACCGCGCCGCCCGCCTGATCACCGAACGCGACACCCCCGCCGTCGCACAAGCCTGGTTCCAGGGCCTCAACCCGGTCCTCGACGACCGGGCGCCGGCATTGCTGTTGCGCGACGGCGAGCTCGCCGACGTCGGACCGCAAGTACTCGCCGCCGCCCGCCAATTCGCCGCGGTGGGATGAACCAACCACAGCCTTCGACGATCAGCACCCCGCACGGCCCGATCACCACCAGCATCCGGACTGCCACGCCCATATATCGAGTCGGATACGCGCCCAGCCCGTGGGAGTGGACACCATGGGAGTACGCCACCGACGACCGCTTCGCCGGCCGCTGGGACGACCCCGACGGGGGTGTGGCGCACCTTGTACTGCGCCGACACTCCCCTGGCCTGCTACCTCGAAGTCCTCGCCTTCGCCCGACCCAGCCCACAACTGATCGCCGAGCTCGACGACATCGTCGTCGACGAGGAAGACGAGCAGGACTACCCCGCGCTGCCGCCCGGCCACGTTCCGCGATCGTGGTGCGATCTACGGATGATCGGTCACGGCACCCTGACCGGACGGTTCGCGGTGCCCGCCGACCCGGACAGCCTCGCCACCCTCCGGACGGTGTTTCGGCCGCTCGCGATCCGCTACGGGCTCGATGACCTCGACACCGCCGCGTTGCGGGACGGCCGGCCCCGCGGGCTCACCCAGGCCATCTCCCGCTGGATTTACGCCCTCACCGACCACGGCCATGCAGCGGTCGACGGGATCGAGTTCGACTCCCGACACGGCGACCAGCTGCGCATGTGGGCGCTCTATGAACGCGCCGCCGACCCCGACATCAGCCCCACTCCGGCGTTCTCGACCACTCCCCCATTGACGCCGCGGATCCACAACTGGCCCGCGCCCTGACCCTCTTCGGACTCGAGTGGACTCCACATAACCGGCCTGAAACAGGCTGTGCCGCATCGTCGAACGAGCATGAGGATAGCTCGACCAACCGTGGTGGTCCTACGATCGTCTTCAAGTTCGGGATAGCGAACCTGCACCGCTACGCCGCCCACACCGGTGGACGCCGATTCCCAACCTCGTCTCAGCCGGGATGCCGGCCCGGCAGTTGCGCCAGTTCACGATCGTCGGCTCCCTGGTCGACCAACCTTGTCCGGGTCCGCTCCAACCACGCACGGGCCCACTCCGGGTCGGCCGCGGTCAGCATCCGATACTGTTCTGCCCATATGCGGCGCAGATAGTCGGGCGCGCCGGGCGAGTGCAGCCGATACGACGCCGCTTCGGCGATCGCCACCGCAACCCAGCTCAGAAACTCCTCTGGATCGCTGGACTGCCGGTCGAACATCACCGTGCCGCGTTCGCGGATGATCAAGTGCCACACACCGTCCGAGTCACGCACGCACGAGGGCGTCGCGTCGTCGGGGATGTGACCCAGGCGAGGCACATCGGACGGCTCCGCCGACATCGTCGCCGCGAGATCGGCTATCCGGCTGCGCATCTCGGGGTCGAGCTGGTCGTCGGCGCCCGACGTCATCCGGGGAAGACGCTCTCGAGCACACCCGAACACAGCAACCACTGGGTGTTGACGAAACCGCTTGTCTCGTTGAAACATCCGCGATGGTCCTCGATCAACCCGGGATCGAGGAGCTGCTGGTCGATCTGATATTGAATGCCGCCGCCCGGCTGACCGAAGCCCTTGGCGATACGTCCGATCCACACCTTCACCGGGCGCATGACCACGTACACGTGATAGTTGCAGAACTGAGGGTTGTCTTTGTCGACGAGGTTCTCCGGCGGAAGCGCCCGCCTCTTGTAGTGCGTGCCCGCGGGGGCCAGGAAGCGACCATTGGCGGGACCATAGCGATCTATCCGCTTGTTCGGGTTGAGGGTGGTCACCGACTTCTTGGCGGACCCGTCGGGGTTCAGCGTGTATCCGTCGTGGTCCGGATAGTCCCACTTGTCCCCTTTCCGATACGTCTGCAGGAACTCGCTCGGACTCAGACCCGCGAGCCGGTCGTAACCCCTCAACTGCGGACCCACCGGGGCATCGGTCGCCAGAATCTTCGGACCGAACAGTTCGTCGTTGTACAACAACTGTGCGGAACATCCACCCGCCTCCGGCCCGCCCAGCGATCCGAAGTCCAACGATCTCAGGGGATTCGGTGCGGCCGCCGCGACCCCTCCCCCGGACACCGCCAGCGCAAGACTGAAGAAGATGGCGAGCAGAGCATGGCGACGTTTCATGGCCGCGCCTTTCGATGGGTACGTCCGGAGGTCACGCAGTGCGGAAACTAACCGATCGACGACACGATGGGGCCTGAACTGCAAAGGTCCGACTCAGATTCGACCGGACGTCCCAAAGGGCTACCGCCGACGGTGTTCCGACGGCGGGATGCCGTAGCGCTTCTTGTACGCGGCCGCCAGCCGACTGGGGCTCGAAAAGCCCCATCGCGCAGCAACTTCGGCCACCGTGTCGGTGTTGTCCGGTTCGGTGAGGTCGTGGTGAGCCCGGTCGAGTCGGATGTCCCGCAGCGTCTGGGTCGGACTCGCACCGACGTGTTCGGCGAAGCCCTCCTGCAGTCGTCGGAGGCTCGAGCCGCTCAGTTCGGCCATGTCCGCCAGACGCCAGTCGCGTCCGGGATCGTCGTGCAACGCGTCGAGCACGCGCTTGACCATCCGCGGGCGCAGACCGGTACCCGCCTCTTCCGGAGAGACAGCGAGGAGGAACGCGCTGCTGATCGCGCTCGCCAGCTGCGGTCCGACCAGCGGGTTCGACAGGAGGTCGGCGGGTTCGCGCACCTGAGCCGACAATGCACGCACGAGCCCGAACCATGCCTGTTGGTCGGGTCCGGCGAGATCCAGCTGATCCGGCAGCCGCAACTGTGAACGCAGCGCCGACGCCCGGACCCGGTCGGCCTCACGTTCGAGGTACTCGGCGTCGAACTTCACCCCGACCACGACGCAGTCCGCCGACCACCGGGTGATCGTCGACGGGCGGTCCGCGGTGAAGACCGTGGCCGTCCCCTCCTCGGACGTCGTCTGCACCGATCCGGCGCGCGAGTCCAGGACGCCGCGGACCGGGATGTTGATCTCGTAGGCGCCCGGATAGTCGCAGGAGATGGAGACATCGGTCCCCCAGTTGAGCTTGCCGATCGTGACCGGTCCCAGCTCGACGGTCTGCAGGTTCAGATTCAGCTGATCCGGCGACGACAGCGCGGTCAGCTCATGCGGGAAGTACACCTCTTCGACGGCACGATGCGCCGTCTCCCAGTCACTGGTGGATGTGGTGCTCCGCATGGATGTCTTCCTCGTACTCCGGTCACGCAAGGGTCCCGCGTCTCGATTCAACCCGGTGACCGGTCACACTCGCCACCCTCCTCAGAGACTGCGATCACATCGTCGCGCGATCGGTGCCGCCGGCGCGCGAACCGTATCGACCGCCGGTCCGGCGGTCCCTAGTGTCACCTCGCACCGGGTCGCCGACAGCCTGCCGGCGCAGACCCCCGGCCTCGAGACGAACACAGCGGAGGAACCCATGACCAGCACCATGTCGTGGATCGACGACATCACGATGACCGAGCTCGAACGCAACCCCTACCCCGTCTACGAGCGTCTCCGCGTCGAGGCACCGCTCGCGTACATCCCGATCCTGGGCTCCTATGTAGCCACGACCGCGGACATCTGCCGGACGATTGCCACCAGCCCCGACTTCGAGGCGGTCATCACCAAGGCGGGCGGGCGGACCTTCGGACACCCGGCGGTGATCGGGGTCAACGGGGCGATCCATGAGGACCTGCGGTCCATGGTCGACCCGGCCCTGCAGCCCCAGGAGGTCGACCGGTGGATCGACGACCTCGTCCGGCCCATCGCCCGCCGATACCTGAGCGACTTCGAGGATGTGGGGCGCGCCGAGCTCGTTGCCCAGTACTGCGAACCCGTCAGCGTCCGCGCGCTCGGCGACCTGCTCGGCCTCCAGTCGGTGAGTTCCGACAAGTTGCGTGAATGGTTCCACAAACTGTCGGTGTCGTTCACCAATGCGGGAGTCGACGAGAACGGCGAGTTCACCAACCCGGACGGCTTCGCCGAGGCCGACGCCGCGAAGCTGGAGATCCAGTCGATCGTCGATCCGCTGATCGACAACTGGATCGAGAATCCCGACGACAGCGCGATCTCGCACTGGCTGCACGACGGGATGCCCGACGGGCAGACCCGCGACCGCGACTACATCTATCCGACGCTGTACGTCTACCTCCTCGGAGCGATGCAGGAGCCGGGTCACGCCATGGCGTCGACACTCGTCGGTCTGTTCAGTCGCCCGGATCAGTTCGAGCAAGTCGTCGACGAGCCGGGTCTCATCCCGCGCGCGATCTCCGAGGGCATGCGGTGGACGTCGCCGATCTGGTCGGCGACCGCCCGGATCAGCACGACGGACACCGAGGTCGCCGGCGTCGACCTGCCGGCGGGCTCGGTGGTCCTGATGTCGTACGGATCGGCCAACCACGACCACTCGGTCTACGAGGCGCCGTCGGAGTACGACATCACGCGACCGCCCCTGCCTCACCTGGCATTCGGTGCCGGCAACCACGCGTGTGCCGGCATCTACTTCGCCAACCACGTGTGCCGAATCGGACTCGAGGAGCTGTTCGAGTCGATCCCGAACCTCGAGCGCGACGACAGCAGCGACGTCGAGTTCTGGGGTTGGGGTTTCCGTGGCCCGACGTCGTTGCATACGGTCTGGGAGGTGTGACGATGTCCGACCCGACGACCCGGTCCGACCCGACGACCTTCCGCATCGACACGCCTACGACCTCGGTGACCTGCGGATCCGGGCAGCGGGTTCTCGATGCCCTGCTACGTCAGGGTGTGTGGATTCCCAACTCCTGCAACCAGGGAACCTGCGGTACCTGCAAGGTACGCGTCACCGGCGGAATGGTGGACGCGCCGCCGACCCCCGACACCGTGCTGTCCGACGGCGAGCGGGACCAGGGATACGTGCTGTCGTGTCAGTCGACGCCCACCACCGACATCGTCGTCGAACCACCCGCGGACGAGTCCGGCGCGCACCACCACGCGTTGCGCGATCTCGCCGGAACCGTCAGCTCCCTCACCACGGTCGCCGACGACACGGTCTCCGTGACGGTGTCGCTCGACGACCCGTTCGAGTTCACCGCGGGCCAGTACGTCGAGTTGTCGATCCCGGGCACGGACCAGACACGTCCGTACTCGATGGCCAACCCGCCCAGCGAATCCCGCACCCTCGAGTTCCACATCCGCCGGCAACCCGACGGTCTGGCCACCGACGGGTGGATCTTCGATTCGCTGACCGTCGGATCGTCGGTGTCGATGACGGGGCCCTGGGGTGACTTCTGTCATCGAGAGGACGAGCCGGGAGTCGGACTCATCCTGCTCGCCGGGGGTACGGGCCTCGCGCCGCTGAAGGCGATCGCAAGAGCCGCGCTGGAAACCGACCCCGATCGCGAGATCCACGTCTACCACGGCGTCCGCACCGAGGCCGAACTGTACGACGTCGACTTCTGGCGCACACTCGCAACCGACCACCCGAACATCCGGTACACGCCCTGCCTCAGTCGCCAACAGTGGTGCGGCCGCACCGGTTACGTCGGCGACGCGATGATGACGGACTTCGACTCCTGCCGCAGTTACGCCGCGTATCTCTGCGGCCCGCCCGCGATGGTCGAGGCGGGGGTCCGGGCACTCAAGCGGCGACGGATGCCCCCGCGCCGGATCAGTCGGGAGAAGTACACGCCCGCAGCGAGTCTCGTGACGCTCTGAGGCGGCCCGGCAGTCGCGTCGGTCCCAGTGGCCGAGGACCGGCTCAGGCCACGTCCTGCACGTCGGCGGCCGACGCGCCGGTGATGATGTCGAGGACACGGGGGTACTCGGGCGCGTTCGAGGTGACCACCGAACCGTGGTTGCCGCCTGGGATCAGTACGGCCTCCGCGTCGCCGCCGGCCTTCACGACGGCGGCGGCGTACCGCTGTGAGTTCGCCGGGGAGACCATTCGGTCGGCGGTGCCGTGGACGGCGACCACCGGGGTGTCGGGATCGATGTTCTGGATGGGATCGACCATCGTGTACCGCTGCGGAACCTGCGCCGGGGTGCCGCCGAGGGCGGTCACGATGCGGTCGTCGCCGTGCGTTGCGGCGTAGGTCATGTCGAGCGGACCGGCGAGGGAGACGACGCGCGTCGGGCGGAACAATGGTCGGGCACCGACCTCGTCGTCCTCCAGCTTGTGCCGGGTGCCGCCCCACACCGCGAGTTGTGCACCCGCGCTGTGCCCGACGATCAGCTCGTCGTCGGTGTCGATCTGCGGGAACTGCCGGTCCACGACGACGACGTGATCGAGGGCGCTCGCGACGTCGCGGAACGTCGTCGGCCATCCGCCGCCCGAGCCGACACGGCGGTATTCGATGTTGTAGACGGCCATCCCGCGGCCGGCGAGGTCGCGCGCGAGCGGCTCGAAGACATCGGCGCCCAGGGCGCTTTGCCATGCACCACCGTGGACGAGGACCACGAGCGGTATCGAATCGACCCGCTGCTCACCCGCGGGTAGATACAGCTCGGCCCAATTCTGGTCTGTGTCACCGTCATCCGGGGTCGGGTACCGCACCCGCTGAACCGTCACCTCGTCGAGGTACTCGACCGGGGCGGCCGTGGCGCTGCTGCTCGAGGTCGAGACGGGCGTCGTTCCGTCCGCACACGCGGACAGCGCCACCACAGTCGCGGCCAGGACGGCCAGTGCGAGGCGGCCACCGCCCGACGTATTCCTCACCGCATGCTCAGGGGCACAGGGGTGATCGACGGACCGCTACGAACGGTCGCCGGGACCGGTCCGAAACCGGGCCACAGGTTCACCGGCACCGTGACCGTCGCGCCCGCGGGCAGCGAGATCGACGTCGGGCTGACGGCGATCCGATCGGTGAAGGTGTCACTTCGTTCGACCTCCAGACGCAGTCGCTGCGCCCGTCCCTCGGACCGGACGGTGACACCGGTACTCGCGGTTCCGACCGACACCGCCGAACCCGGGCCGACTGCCAGCTGGGTGGTCTCGGTCGACAACGAGCGCAGCGAATCCTCGGTCGCGACCTGGAACTCCGCGGTCGACGGCGCCGACGAGGTCACCCGCATGCCGTGCCGGGTCGGGTCGGCGTCGATGGCCGCGACCGCGCCGGCGGGCACTTCGAGATCACCCATCGCCACCACACCGCCGGCGCTGAGCACCGTGGCGTCGATGTCCGCGGTACGACCCGCTTCCACCCCGTCCACGATGATCTTGAACGTGCGGTTGGCGGGCACCGTGAAGGTGGCGGTGTTGTCGTTGTTGAACAGGATCTTTTTGTCGACGCCCGGGATCGCGCGGCCCGCGGGGTCGGTGACCCGCACATCCCAGTCGACGTCGCCGTAGCCGCGGGCGCCACCGTTGTTGTCCGAGACGATGACCACGGTCTCGTCACTGCGCAGTTCCGGATCCTGATGACGTGCCAGGATCGGCGCCAACGGGACCAGCATCATCTTGTTGAGCGGGGAGCCCTGGAACAGCAGGGTCGGCTCCGACGGATTGGTCGCGGTCGAGTAGTACCAGCTGTTCGCGGCGGGGTCGGCGACGATCATCTTCTCGACACCGGGGAAGTTGTTGTCGTACACGACGATGCCGCGCTTGCCCTGCCCGAGGTCGCGGATCGCGATCGGGTTGATGGCGTGTCCGGCGCTCTGTTCCTCGTCGGTGTAGATCGCCAAGACGTAGTTGTCGTTGCGTGCCCACGCCGACCGCAGACGGGACAGTGCCTGGGTGACCGTGACCTCGGACTGCGCCAGGTCGGTGGGCGGGAACCCCTGGGTGATGAACATCCGGGCGATGAGTTCGTCGAGCGGTGCCGACGGGCGGATGCTGTAGACGGACTGCCACGGCATCGCCAACGGGAACGGGTTCAGACGCTTGGTGGCATACAGTCCGGCGAGTGCGGCCATTCCGAAGCAGTGCCCGCCCGACATCGACTCGTTGAATTCCTGCTGCACGAGTTCGGCCACCGTCGTCGGCGAACACACCCCGAGCACTATACGGGCGCAGACCTCGTCACCGAAGACGGCACGCATGCCCTCGATGCTCAGGCCGCGGGTGTGCAGCGCATCATTCGGTCCCCAGTTCTCGAAGGAGAAACCGTCCCGCTTCACCTGGAAATCGGCGTGCGCGACGACCTTTCCGGCCTGAGGGTTAACCACCGGCGCCGCCGCGGACGGGCCGGACGAGACGATGGACAGACCTGCGGCCACGACCAGCACAAGTGCTGCCGCGGCGAGTCGGATCTGCCATCGATTTCCGCGTGCGCCAGTGAGCATTGCTAAACGTTAGCGGACATTTCCGGCGTCGCCGGATGAGTCGACCAATTCGCGGAATGATTCCGGTAATGCGTCCCGAAATCGTCGCTCAGCTCTTTCCGAAATCGCACCGGGAATGTGTGTACAAAAGGTCGACTCCCGACACAGCACACCGCCGGCCGCTCGGGAGAGCGACCGGCGGCGCGGTACCGGATGGGTCGGGTCAGCTGTAGAAGGTGACGGTCTTGGTCTCGGTCGTCCCGGGCTCACCCCAGTACCCGCGGATGACGGCCCGGTACTGGGTGTCCTCGTACGCGGTGGCGAGGCTGCGGCACGTGTTGCCCGCAGTGCCGCCGGCGTAGGTGTTGCGCTCGGTGAAGTCGTGGCTCGGGCCGGGGCGACTGATGGCGGTCAGGGTGACCCGGACCGTACGGACTCCCTCGGTGTTCCACGCGAACGCACAGAACCGGTCGCCTCCGTCGTCGTAACTCGCTGTTCCACCATGCGTGCTGGTGGAGAACGAGTTCGCCGACGCAACCGGCGAACCCACCACGCTGAGGACCGACGCCGCGCCCATCGTCGCGGCGACCACCGACATCTTCTTCACCACAGATCGATTCATGATGCCGACCCTAGGATCAAGGTCAGCGCATCACGAGGCGCCTCGAGCAGACTTCACCGAGCCTTCACCCGGGGTTCGTCGGTGATCCCTGCGCGTCAACCCCGGGCCCGCCGGAGTTCGCCGGAATCTGCCCCGGATGACCGCAGGTGGCCTACTTGACGCCCGAGAACACGTACTGCAGGACCGCCAGTGCCAGCTCGTTGTCCTGAATCGCCTGCCACAAGATGGTGTCCACCATGTCTGTCTCCGTTTCGATGTCGCGTGAGGTGTCGGGTCCGGCACGCCGAGCGGGAACCGCGGAGTCCCCCGACCCGGCGTCACCGATATTACGTTGGCTGCCGGGCGAGAGTTCTCCGGGCGATCCGCGCGACGGCCTCGTCGATGAGTCGCCCGGCGCTGTCGGTGGCTGCGGCACCGCCGGCCGCGTCGAACGCGGTGAGGATGTCGCGGGCCGTCGCCACCTCGGACTCGGATGGCGCCATGCCGGATCGCGCGGGCGCGATCTGACGCGGATGGATGCAGGCCCGTCCGAAGAACCCGAGACCGATCAGCTGCCTGGTCTCGACCTCGAACGCGGCGTCATCACCGATCGAGGGCGACGCCGCCGCCAGGGGCGGGCGGATCTTCGCCGCCGCCGACGCTGCGACCACTTGCGAACGTGCCCAGAGTAATTCGTTGCCGACCACTGGTGAGACTCCGAGATCCGCAGCAAGGTCGACCTCGCCGATCTGGACGAACGCCACCCGCGGGCCCGCTGCAATCGCCGCCGCGTTGCACAGGCCGGCACCGGTCTCGATGAGCGGCGACACCGGCGTTCGCGGGCCGCCGAACTCGGACTCCAGTTCCGTCAGCAGACCGTCCACACGGTCGAGAATCGCTGCGTCGTCGACCTTGGGCAGCCAGACCCCGTCGGCGCCGGCCCGGACCGCCATGGTCAGGTCGTCGGGGAGTTCAGGGCCCGGGTTCACCCGCACCCAGGCAGGAACGGACGGGCGAGCCGGGCTCGCCAGCCACTCGCCCACCGCGATGCGCGCAGTATCCTTGCCCGACAACGGAACCGCGTCCTCGAGGTCGAGGACGACCGCGTCGGCACCCGAGCCGGTCGCCTTGTCGAACCGCTCGGGCCGGTCTCCCGGAACGTACAGGAAGATCAGCTCGGAACTCATCCGACGGTGACGGTGCCGTTGACCAGTGCCTTGGCGATGACCGTCCGCATGATGTCGTTGGTGCCCTCACCGATCGACATCAACGGGGCGTCCCGGTAGTAGCGCTCGACGTTGAACTCGGTCGAGTAGCCGTAGCCGCCGTGGATGCGCATCGCCTCGAGACTCGCGGTGATCGCGGTCTCCGACGCGAAGTACTTGGCCATCCCGGCCTCGCCGTCGACACGGGCACCCGAATCCGCTTTGGCCGCAGCCCAGTACGTCATCAGGCGGGCGGCCTGCAGCTGGGTGGCGATGTCGGCGAGCTTGAGCTGGATTGCCTGGAAGTCCGAGATCGGTTTGCCGAACGCGGTCCGCTCCCGCGAGTAGTTCAGCGCCGCATCGTAGGACGCCTGGGCGATGCCGACACTGCGTCCGGCGATGTTGAGACGCCCGATCTCGAGGCCCGACAGCGCCTGCTGCATACCGCGGCCCTCGACGCCGCCGAGCAACGTCGACTGTGGGACACGCACCTCGTCGAGGAAGATCTCGCACGACTCGGTGCCCTTGTATCCGAGCTTGCCCAGGTCGCGCTGGACCTCGAAGCCGGGCGTGGTCGTGTCCACCAGCAGAATGCTCATCCCCTTGTGCGCCGGGGTGGTCGACGGATCGGTCTTCACCAGTACCGGAAGCACGTTCGCATGGCGTGCATTGGTGATCCAGGTCTTGGTGCCGCGGACGACGTAGTCGTCACCGTCCTTGGTGGCGGTCGTCTTGATGCCCTGCAGATCGGTTCCGGCACCCGGTTCGGTGAGGCCGATACCGGTGCGGCATTCGCCGCTCGCCAGCCGGGGCAGCCACTGCGCCTTCTGCTCATCGGTGCCGTGGCGAGCGATCATCCAGCAGGCCAGGTTGTGGCTGCCGAGGATTCCTGCGATGCCCATCCACCCGCGCGCGAGTTCTTCGTAGACCAGGGTGAACGACACCATGTCGAGTTCGAGCCCGCCGAACTCCTCCGGTGTGGTGATCCCGAACAAGCCCATCTCACGCAACCGGTCGACGATCTCGGTGGGATACCGGCCGGTGCGTTCCCATTCGTTCGCGACCGGGATGATCTCCTTGTCGACGAGCTGACGCAGGGCCGCCCGGAAGTCACGCTGCTCTTCGTTGAAGCTGAAATCCATTGTGTGATCCTTGATTCGAGTGGGAGGAAGGTGCGCGGCGGGGCGAGCTCAGCCGGCGACGACGGTCGCCACGAGCGTCAGGATCGGCCGGACGGACGGTGCGTCGCCCAGAGCGAACACCGCGTGCACGAGGGCTTCCGTATCGTCGCCCCCACCGGTGTTGCCCCGGAACTTCTCGGCGACCGCGGCGTCGTCCATGGGCTGTCCCGACGTCCCGCGGCTGCACGGCACCTCGCCGACGATCCGACTGCCGTCGTCGAAGGTGATGACCGCCCGGCCGGCAGCATCGGCGGCCGGGCGGTCATCGGGTACGGAAACGACCTCGACGAGGCCGGCGGTCGTGGCTACCTCGGCACGCGCGATCGAGCTCTCGGTGTAGGTGTCCACGGTCACCGCTCCGTCATGGACGAGCGCGGCGACGCTCCAGGGCAGGTCGAACTTCGCGTCGTAGACGCTGCGCGGCGCCCGGGTGCCGGTCCCCGGCCCGCACACGATTTCCAGGCTGTCCGGATGGACGTCGGCGGTGATCGCGGCGATGCGCGCCGGAGTGACATCGAGTCCCTGCGCACCTGCGGCGTCGAGCGCCGCGGAGACGGCGTCGAGCGTGGCGTGCATGAGCTGGCAGCTCGGATATGGCTTGATGCCGATAGTCGCACTCTCCCAGCGGGTTCCGAGCTCGGCGACGATCGCATCCGGATCGATGTCACGGTCGGCGAGCGCGCGGTAGAGCCCGCGCCTGCCCTCGAGCACCGACTCGGGGCCGCTGGCGCCGGCCATGGCCAGCCGCGCGGCCAGGACGCCACTGAACCCGGCGTTGCCCGGATGCAGGGTCTTGGTGTTGGCGCCGGTGTCGAGGAACTCCAGCAACCCGCCCGACGACGACGCCGCGATACCGATCGCATCGGTGAGCACGTCGGCGTCGGCACCGTAGAGGAGTCCGGCGGCCACGGCCCCGGCGAGGGGTCCGACCACTGCGGTCGCGTGCAGGCCCCGGGCATGGAACCCGTGCGGAGCCGCCGCACCCAGGCGACACGCGACCTCGAGCCCGGCGACCAGTGCGGTCACCGCCTGCGCTCCGGTGGCGCCGACCTCTTCGGCGACCGCGAGAACCGCGGGCGCCACAACGGTCGTCGGATGCACGAGAGCGCCGGCGTGCGTGTCGTCGAAGTCGAGCGCGTGCATCAGGACACCGTTGGCGAAGGCCGCCGCCGGGGCGGAGATGGCCTCGGAGTCCCCGAGCGGATGCGCCTGCGCCGGACCGCCGAGTCCGCGCGCCACCGTCAGGCCCGGACCGCCCTGATCGCGCCGGCGGGCACCGATGCCGTTGCCGAGGCCGTCGAGCAGATGCCGGAGCGCAGCGCGGCGGGTGTTCTCGGGTATGGCGTCGACGCTCAGGCCGGCAGCCCAGCTCGCGAGCCGGCGGGCGGTCACGGCTTGGCCTGTTGGGCGACGGCACCGAACGCACCGCCGTCGACGAGGTCCCGGATGTCGTCCGCGCTGTATCCCAGCAGGGTCATCACCTCGTCGAAGTTCTCGTTACGATGTGGTGCCCGACGATACTCGGGTTGCTCGGCGCCGAAGCGCACCGGTGACGTGACCTGGCGGACCTCACCCCACACCTCGTGTTCGGTCGTCGCGATGAGTCCGCGTGCGAGCGTGTGCTCCTCGGTGAGAGCCTGCTCGACGTCGTTGATCGGTCCGGTCGGCACGCCCGCAGTGGTGAGCACGTCCACCCAGTGTTCGACGGTGCCCTCGGCAAACCGCTTCTCCAGCAACGGGAGTAGCTCGTCCTTGTGCTGACCGCGTGCGGCGAAGTCGGTGAACCGCGGGTCATCGAGCAGCTCGGCCAGGCCGATCGCCTCGGCGAGACGCACCCAGAACTTCTCCTTGGCACAGCCGACGACGAACCAGCCGTCGGCGGCCTCGAACGCCTGGAACGGGACGAGGGAGGGATGCGCGGAGTTCTTCGTCCGTCCGGGACGGTAACCCGCATTGAGGTGCCAGGCCGCCGGGTAGGTGAGCATGGAGACCGCGGTGTCGTACAGCGAGACGTCGCAGTCACCGCCGACCCCGTCGCGTCGTGCGGCGTGCAGACCGGCCAGCAGGCTCAGCGCGGCGACGAACCCGCCGGAGAAATCCACCAGGGACAGACCAGATTTCGTGGGCGGCCCGTCGGGGTCGCCGGTGAGGTCCATCCAACCTGCCAGGCCCTGCAGGATGTAGTCGTATCCGGGCTGCTTCGCCCGCGGCCCCGTCATGCCGAAGCCGGTGAGACTGCAGCACACGATCGCCGGGTTCAGATGCTTGAGATCGTCGTAGGTGATCTTCATCTTCGCCGGGACGTCGCCGCGCAGGTTCGAGTACACGGCGTCGCTGGTGCGCACCAGATCCTCGAAAACCCGCCGCCCACCGGGTGTTCCGAGGTCGAGAGAGAGGCTGCGCTTGTTGCGGTTGAAGGTCTCGAAGAACAGCGAGTCCTCGCCGGAGTTGTAGGGCGGCACGTACCGGCCGACGTCGCCGCCGGACTTCGGCTCCTCGATCTTGAGTACGTCGGCGCCGAGATCGGCGAGGTGGACGCTGCCGAACGGGCCCGCGCCGTACTGCTCGATCGCGATGATCCGGACGTCCTCGAGCGGCCTCATCGGGCGGCCTCCGCCGAGCTGCCGGCGGTCAGTTCGGTGAGCGACGGCGCCTTGACCTCGGGGAAGTAGTTCTGTCCGATGCCACTCTCGCGGGTCGCGACCATCACCGAGCGCTTCCAGGAGATGACGACCTCGCCGTCCTGGTTGATCCCGCGGGTCACCATCGACACGATCCCCGCGTAGGGACGCGACTGCGACAGGCGCAGGTCGGTGCAGATGCTCTCGGCGTAGATGGTGTCGCCGACGTACACCGGGTGCGCCAGCTTGACATCCGTGAACTGTAGGTTCGCCACCGCGTTCTGGCTCATGTCGATCACCGAGAGCCCGAGCACCAGGGCGATGGTCAGGCCCGAGTTCACGATGACCTTGCCGTCGGTGATGGGATTCGTCGCGGCCAGATGTTCGTTGAAGTGGTTCTGGTTGGTGTTCATCGACAGGCACGTGATCCACGCGTTGTCGGTGTCGGTGATGGTGCGGCCCATCGGGTGTTGGTAGACGTCGCCCACGACGTAGTCCTCGAAGAAGCGTCCGAGCGTGGCGGGATGGGTGGTCAATGGTCCTCCTGAGGGGTGCGGCGTCGTGCCAAACGAGCTGACGCCGTGACGCGGCCCACCATAAACATCTGATCTTTATGCCGTCAAGGCTCGCTCATTCCTGGCTGTTCACTGAGATTCGCGGTAAGTGTTGCCGAAACCATCAGATGTATTGCATGATGCTCCCGAGCGGACCTATGGCTCAGATCACTCCGGTCATCGTCGGCGGCCTCACCGCCCCGCACCGGGTGACAGCATGGAAAGAGGAAGCGAGTTTCGATGAAGCGAATCGGCGTGGATGTGGGCGGCACGTTCACCGACCTGGTCCTGTGGGACGACGACGGGACGGTCACGGTGCACAAGACACCGTCGACCAACCACGATCCCTCGATCGGCACGATGGACGGGATCGGGGTGCTCGCCGAACGCGCGGGCATCGACGTCGCGGACATCGAGATGTTCTTCCACGGCACCACCGTGGCCACCAACATCGTGCTGGAGCACAACGGCAGTGACGTCGGCATGATCACCACCGACGGCTTCCGGGACATCCTGCACATCGCGCGTAAGAAGCGCCCCCTGAACTACTCCAACTACCAAGACCTGCCGTGGCAGAAGTGGCAGCTGGTGCCCCGCCGCAACCGACGGACCGTCGCGGAGCGGATGGATGCGGCCGGCAACGTGCTGACGCCGCTCGACGAGGACGCCGTTCGCCGCGAGGTCGGCCTGCTCCGCGAGCGTGGGGTCGAGGCCATCGCGGTCGCGTTCCTGCACGCCTACCGCAACCCGGCGCACGAGCAGCGGGTCCGCGAGATCATCGCCGAGGAGTACCCCGGTGTGTTCGTCTCGCTCTCGAGCGACGTCGCCTCGCAGTACCGCGAGTACGAGCGGTTCTCCACCACGGCCCTCAACGCCTTCGTCGGTCCCAAGACCTCCCGCTACATCGAGAACCTGGCAGGCAAGGCCAAAGACGCGCAGGTCGGTGAGGACGTCCACCTCATGACCTCCGCCGGCGGTCTCGTCACCTCCCGCAGTGCCAGCGAGGTCCCCGTCTCGCTGCTGACCAGTGGCGTCGTCGCGGGTCTGCTCGGCGGCTGCTTCATCGGCAAGGCCTCGGGATATCCCAGCGTCATCACCCTCGACGTGGGTGGCACCTCCGCCGACATCGGCGTCGCGCCCGATGGCAAGCTCCGGATGAAGCACCTGCTCGACACCCGCATCGGCGACTACCACGCGATGGTCCCGATGGCCGAGGTCGACACCATCGGCGCCGGCGGCGGCTCGATCGCCAGCATCGACGAGGGCGGCATGTTCCGCGTCGGCCCGCGCAGTGCGGGCGCGATGCCCGGACCGGCCTGCTACAACCGCGGCGGCACCGAACCCACCTCGACCGACGCCATGGTGGTCATGGGCTGGCTCCGGGAGGACAGCTTCCTGTCCGGCACCATGGAGGTCAAGACCGAGCTCGCCACCGAGGCCGTCAAGACCCACATCGCGGACAAGCTCGGCGCCGATCTCGAACACGCCGCGATGGGCATCTTCCAGATCCTCGCACACTCGATGACCGAGGCCATCTCGCTGCACTCGGTCCGCAAAGGCTATGACCCCCGCGAGTTCTCGCTCGTCGCCGAGGGTGGCGCCGGGCCGCTCTACGCCTGGCAGATCGCCGAGCATCTGGGCATCCCGCGCGTCATCGTGCCCGGGCACCCGGGGATCACCTCGGCGGTCGGCCTGCTGACCACCGACGTCCGCTACGAGGTCCCGACCACCGTGTGGACCTCGTCGGCCGAACCGGACCTGGAGCTGCTGCGTCGCGAGATGGACCGGCTGTCCGAGCAGGCCGTCGCCCAGCTTCGGGCCGACGGCATCGCCGAGGACGCGATCACCCTCGAGCGCAGCGTCGACTGTCGTTATGTCGGACAGGGTTACGAGCTCCGGGTCCCCGCACCCGCCGGCGACATCACCGACGAATGGGTCGAGCAGACCGCGGCCACCTTCCACGAGGTCCACGGTCGTACCTACTCGCAGCGCTTCGACGACAAGCCGGTCCAGCTGGTCAACATCCGCGTGACCGGGGTGGGGGCAGTCGAACACATCCGCATCGCCGAGATCGAGAAGGGCGGCGCCGACGCCTCGGGAGCCGTCAAGGCCACCACCCGGGCGCTGTTCTGGAAGAACGACTCGGCCGACCCGGAATGGGTCGACACCCCCATCTACGACCGCGCACTCTTCAAGGCCGGCAACACCTTCGACGGCCCCGCGATCGTCCAGCAGTTCGACTCGACGACCATCGTCGGCATCGGACAGAAGGCCACGGTCGACGCCGTGGGCCACATCATCATCGAGAGGAGCGCCTGACATGGCGAAAGCTCTGATGCCCACCGACGGCGTTTCGCTTGCCGCCGAGGCCAACCGGACCTGGAACACCGTCGAGGTCGATCCGATCACGCTGCGCGTCATCGGTGGTGCGCTCAACTCGATGGCCAAGGAGATGGCCCAGGTCCTGTACCGGATGGCGTACTCGAGCCTGATCCGCGAGTCCGAGGATCTCGGTGCCGGCATCTTCGACGTCAACGGCCGGGAACTGTGCGAGTCGGATTCGACTCCGATGCACTGTGGTTCGATTCCCGCCTACATCCGCGGCGTCAACCGCAAGCTCGCCGGGACCTACAAGCCGGGCGACGTGATCCTGCACAACCACCCGTATCACGGTGCCGCGCACTCCCCCGACTACGGCGTGATCATCCCGATCTTCTGGGAGGGTGAGCACATCGGCTTCGCCGGCTGCACCGGTCACGTCTCCGACATCGGCGGCAACTTCCCCGGTCTGTGCATGGACGTCGTCGACGTCTGGGCCGAGGGCAAGCTGATGGACTCGATGAAGATCTACGACGGCGGCGTCCGCAACGACATGCTGATCCAGCACATCCTGGACAACGTGCGCACCCCGGAGCAGAACCGCGGTGACCTCGAGGCGCTGATCGCCTGCTCGCGCATCGGTGAGAAGCGGTTCGTCGAACTGCTGGAGAAGCACGGGCTCGACACCGTCATGAGTGCCGCCGACCGCTGGATGGACTACTCGGAAGAGATGCTCCGCAGCCGGATCCGGCAGATCCCCAACGGGAGCTACGAAGCACCGATCGGCTACCTCGACGACGACGGCAAGAACCGCGGTGTGCCGCTGAAGGTCGCGGTGCGCGTGCAGGTCGAGGACGAAGACGTCCTCATCGACCTCACCGGTTCCAACGACCAGGTGCCGACGGCGTTCAACGTGCCGTTCGAGGGTTCGGTGCTGCCGGTCGCGGTCAGCGCGATCCGCACGATCCTGCTCGACGAGCACCTCACCGAGGAGTTCGTCCCGCAGAACGACGGTTGCTTCCGTCCGGTGCGCGCCTACGCGCCGGAGGGCACGATCTTCAACCCGGACTTCCCGGCGTCGTGCTTCGCGCGCTTCTCCCAGGTCAACCGCATCTTCGACTCGATCAACCTGGCGCTCGCGCCGGTGCTGCCCGAGCGTGCGATCGCCGGGTCGTCGGCGGCTCTGTGCGCCATCGCCTACTCGGGACTCGCCGAGGACGGCGAATCGTACTGGGTGTACATCGAGATCAACGAGGGCTCGTACGGTGCGCGCAACGGCAAGGACGGCATGGACGCCGTCGACGCCCTGATGGCCAACACGCGCAACAACCCGATCGAGGAACTCGAGCTCAACCACGCCATGCGCGCGGAACGGTACGAACTCCGCGACGAGGCGCCTGCTCCCGGTCAGTGGCGCGGCGGCATCGGCAGCGTGCGGACCTGGTACATGCAGACCGACACCTTCCTGGGCTCGGAAGCCGACAACCGCACCGACCCGCCGGCGGGCGCCCTCGGTGGCGGCGACGGCGCGTCCGGATCGTTCATCCGCAACCCCGGCACTCCAGAAGAAGAGGTGCTGTTCTCCAAGGTGACCCAGGAGGTCATCCGCGAGGGCGAGCGTCTCGAGATCCGGATGCCGTCGGGCGGCGGCTTCGGCGAGCCGTTCCTGCGCGACCCGTTCGCCGTCCTCTCGGACGTGTGGGACGAGTACCTCACCGCCGAAGAGGCACGCCAGGACTACGGTGTCGTCGTGAACACCGACGACTGGACGGTCGACGCAGCGGCCACCGAGCAGCTGCGTTCGTCGCGGGTGGCGTCCTGAACAGTGACATCGGAAGGGCCGGCAACACTGCCGGCCCTTCCGGCGTGTCCGAAAGCTGTTCTGCCGACGTGCTTTCCGTCGCCGAGCGCTTGAACACGGTCATCTCCTGGGTCCCCGACGAGTTGCGTTCCGATCCGGCTGCGGCGCCGGGTCCGCTGTCCGGGGTGCGGATCGGCGTCAAGGACAACATCGAGGTCGGCGGAGTGCTGTCCACCTGTGGGTCGGAGTATTTCGCCGACCGGGTGGCCGAGTCCGACGCCGCCTGTGTGGGCGCGCTGAAGCGTGCGGGCGGGGTGATCACATCGACGTTGAATCTCGCCGAGTTCGCTGTCGGGGTGACGAGTCAGAACTCGGCGGCGGGTGGTGCGGTGAACCCGTGGAGCCCGTCGCGGGTGCCGGGCGGTTCGAGCGGCGGGTCGGGTGTCGCGGTGGCTGCGGGAGTCGTCGACGTCGCGCTCGGTACCGACACCGGCGGGTCCATCCGCCTGCCCGCCGCGTGCTGCGGCGTGACCGGTCTCCGGCCGTCGGTCGGACTACTCGACATGTCCGGGATCTTCCCGGTCAGTGCGGATTTCGACACCGTCGGTCCACTGGCACGATCGGCCGTTCAGGTTCGGGAGACGTTCGCGGTGCTCGCGGGCGCTGATCCGGTTCCGCTGCGGACCGGTCCGCTGCGGATCTCGATGCCGTGGCCGTTCGTCACCGATGACGTGGATCCGGCGGTGCGGGACGCGGTGAGAGTTGCCGCGGAACTGCTTCGCGAACTGGGCCACAGCGTCGTCGACGTACCGGTCCGTCACAGCGAATCGGCGCAGGACGTCGTGTACACCCTCATCTACTCGGACCTGGCGAAGACCCACGCCGAACGCTTGCGGGACGAGCCGGAACGCTTTCAGCCGGCCACTCGTGAGCGAATTCGGCTCGGCCTCAGCATCTCCCACGACCAGGTCGTCGCTGCTCGGCAACAGCGTGATGTGTTCCGCGCCGGGACTGCTGAGTTGTTCGACGAGGTCGATGTGGTGCTCACACCGGCGATGCCGGGCGACGTCCCACACCTCGGCGGCGGCGACGCCGTTGTGGCGCAGGCGCGTCGGATGGGACAGCTCACGTACCCGTGGTCCCTGCACGACGGACCGACGCTCGCCCTGCCGGTGGGTACCCATCCGTCCGGCATGCCGATCGGGGCGCAGTTGACCGCGGTGAAGGGTGGCGAGGGAACGCTGTTCGCTCTCGCCGAGCAGTTCCAGGCGCAGACGGACTGGCATCGACGGCTCCCGCCGGTCCGGGTCGGTGTGGGCTGAACTCGGGCGGGGCGGGCCTGCTCAGCCCTGGCGTCTGAGCAGGTCCATCTGCTTGTAGACGTCACCCAGGTGGTCGAGGTGGCGTCGCATGAGGGTCATCGCCGTCATGGAGTCCCGCTTCTCTACCGCATCGAGGATGGCGCGGTGGTCCTCGTCGACGCACTTCCAGAAGTCCTCGGGCGCGGCGTCGCGGCTGAATCGACTGCCGATGACGCGGAAGACCGGCACGGTGATCAGGTCGAGAAGCGGATTGTCCGCGGCCCGGAGCAGCACGCGGTGGAACTCCTGGTTGTTCGCATACACCTCCGGACCGATCTCGCCCGAGGCGTCGAAGATGGTGGCGCGCAACTCTTCCAGGTGTGCGTCGGTGTGGCGGTACGCGGCCACGCCGGCGGCCGGGACCTCGGTGAGCTGCCGGACCTCCATCAGTTGGTCGACAGTCACGCCCTCGGCCGCCGCGAGCAGCGTGACCCCGGCTTCGAGGTGAGCGCTCAGTTGACTGATGTCGGGGGTGGCGACAAACGTTCCACCGGTGACCCCGCGCGTGGTGTGGACCAGGTTCTCGCTGGCGAGCGAGCGGATGGCCTCGCGGACGGTGCTCTGTCCCACGCCGAACTCGGCCCGCAACTCTGTGTCGGGTGGCAGCCGGGTACCGGGGGTCAGTTCACCCGCCAGGATACGTACGCGAAGCGCGTCGGCCACGACCTGGTACGCCGGTCGCCGGGCCGACTTATTCGCTTCCGTCACAACATCTTCCGATCGTGGATGGGGTGTGATCCAACTTACCAGATCGGCGAGGCGGAGACGACGCTGCGCCAAGGGTTTTCGGATGCGGCCTGGCGGGGGTGGACCCCGGCGTGGTCAGCTCCGGTACGTCACGCCGGTCGTCGGCGCCCTGCTCGTCGAGTCGACGCCTCCACCTCGGCAATCGCGGAACGGAGCATCTCCGCGAAGTGGCTCCAGTACGCGGCCTCGTCGTCGTAGAACCGGATGGTCCGCGAATCGGCTGCTACCAACCGGGCGCCGTTTGCTCGGCTCTGCCAGTTCTCCCACTGGTCCTCACACACTTCGAGATAACCGGCGAGCGTCGCAGCGTCGTGGTTCTGAAATGCAGCGATCCTGCTCGGCATCGAAGTCCCCTCGTCCCGGTGTCAGTCGTGCACACGCTATGCCGTGGGTACGACAATTCTGAGGTGCGAGCGAAGCGAGCCAACGTCTGCTCCCTGAGGTGCGAGCGAAGCGAGCCACGAAGGGTCTCGCAAGGCGTCTCACCAGGCCCTTCGTGGCTCGTCGCTATCGCTCCTCGCACCTCAGGGAGCAGGGGGTGGGTCGCTTGCGCTCCTCGCACCTCAGGGAGCAGGGGGTGGGTCGCTTGCGCTCCTCGCACCTCAGGGATCAATGGTCATGTCGTTCTTCCGGATTGGGGAGGGATCAGCCAGCACCGATCAGCACGGCGGTACCAAGCCAGACGAGCGCGACGACCTTCAGGACCTCGAAGCCGACGTAGACGAGGTGGGCGTGACTTCGAGGTCCGTCGTGTCCGGCGAGCACTGCGTCGGACCGCTTGGTCAGTGCCGGTCGGACGGCCACCAACTGAACGGCGAGCGCGGCAATCGCCACACCGGCGGTGATCGGCACGGCAGCGCCGGACCACGAGCCCCACACAACCGCGATCAGAATGCCGACCGCCCAGACGATCTCAGCCGCATTCAGCGCCCGGAACACCAACCGGCCGATGCCGAGACCGATGGGCAGAGTCACCCCGGGGGCACGGAACTTGAGCGGCGCCTCGATGAACGAGATGGCGAACACCATTCCGAGCCACAAGAAGGTCAGCGCGGTCACCACCGAGCCCGCGGTGCTCATCGGGCGCCGGTCCGGAGCAGTTCCGGTCCGAATGTCTCGTAGTGAATCCGGCTCTCGTCGACGTCGCGACCGACGAAGGCCTCACGCATCGACGACAGGAATCCGGTGGGACCGCAGAGCATGATGTGAGCATCCCTCTCGACGTCGAGGTTGTCGAGGGTCATCTGTCCGATGCGGATCGCGTCCGAGACGACGTGCGGCGAGGCGCTCTCGTACCACTGGATCAGCCGGCCCGACGGGAGCGAGTCGACCAGCGCAGCCAGCATGCCGCGGTGCGGCTGACGATCCCGCGAACGGTCGGCGTGGAGGACGGTCACCGGCCGGGTGTCGCGCTTCTCCGACAGGGCGGTGAGCAGCCCGATCACAGGTGTGCAGCCGATCCCGGCCGAAGCGAGCAGGAGCGGAGCGTCGTCGTCGGGCAGCACCAGGTCACCGAAGGGCGTGCTGACATCGAGGAGGTCACCTTCGAAGACGTGCTCGTGCAAATGCGCCGACACCTCGCCGGCGAGTTTGACACTGAACCGCCATCGCGACTCCGCCGGCGAGCCCGTGAGGCTGTACTGGCGGATCTGCCGGGCGCCGTCGGCCAGGGGGACCTGCAGGGATATGTATTGTCCAGGTCGGAATCTCGGCAGATCACCGTCGACTGCATCGACGGTCAGCGCGATCGTGTCGGGAGAGACCTGCACGCGGTCGGTGACCCGGACCTCACGCCAGACCTGCCCGGGACCGACGTCGGCGGCGGCATACAGTTCGGCTTCCGATGCGATGAGCAGGTCGGCCATGTCCCAGTACAGCTGATCCCAGGCATCCGCGACGTCGGGAGTGACCGCAGCGCCGAGCACTTCGACGATCGCAGCGAAAAGATGCTCGTGCACAACGGCATACTGATCGGCTGTGACCCCGAGTGAGGCATGCTTGTGTGCGATGCGGTCGAGGATGAAACGCTGGCGACGGACGTCGGGCTCGAGCTGGAGACGAGCGAACGCGGCTATCGAACCGGCAAGGGCCTGCGGCTGATCACCCGACTTCTGGTGCGTGCGGTTGAAGAGATTGTCGAGCAGATCGGGATGCGCGGCGAACAGTCCGCGATAGAAGCGCGGGGTGATCTCCGCAAGCGACCCTTCGACGGCGGGAAGCGTGGCGGCGATCGTCGCGCGTTGGGTGTCAGACAGCATGAGAACTCCTTTGTTCATCTGCTCATCGGGTTGGTGCGCAGGAAGAATGTGTGACGGGTCGAGCGCCGCCCCCGCTGGTTGAGCGCCGCCCCCGCTGGTTGAGCTTGTCGAAACCACCACCGCAGCAGGCGGTTACAGCGTCAGGTCGCTGTGGGTGCGGCAGCTTCGGATACCGGTCCGTCCCGCGGCGGCCGGGACGACAGCGACAGCAACACCGCGGTCGTCGGCTCGCGGGCGAGATCGGCGACCGTCTCGGAGTCGAGACTCTCATAGAATGCGGCGACCGCTCGGGCGAGGGACCCCCGGAGCCGGCAGGCGTGGCGCAACGGGCAGGGCTGTGCGCCTTCGCATTCCACGACCTCGCCGTCACCTTCGAGCGAACGGGCGAGCCACCCGACGCGGGCATCGCGGCCGAGTTCGGTGATCGTCAGCCCGCCGGTTCGACCGCGCCGAGCGTGTACGACGCCGAGTTCCGACAGCCTTCCGACGACCTTGGCGACGTGTGTGTATGGGACCGCGAGTTCGCGGGCGAGATCCTTGGTGGTGAGAGCTGTTGCAACAGAGTCATGTTGACCCGAGACGGCCAGCCGCATCACGACCCGGAGGCCGATGTCGGTGAAGCGCGTCAGTTGCATGTCGTAAGTAGAACACAAATTGGCACCTTAGATGCCAATTAAATGAGGTGACGCCGGTCACGCGAGGTGAGCCGGCCGGCTACTAGTCTGCGCCGATGCGGGCCGCGTGTGAGCGGTCCAGGCGTGGCCGTCGTGGTACCGGTCCACGTCCGGATACTGCGGGTCCGGGTACCAGCCACCCATCCCATTCCGTCCGGCGTCGACAGCCGAGTTCTTCGACTTACGGGACACCAGTACGACGATGCCGACGATCCCGGCACCGAGAACCGCCAGCAGCACGAGCAGGACGGCGAGCATCAGGATGATCGACATGCACGTACCGTACCGAGACCGGCGGGCGGCGCCACCGGGCCGACGCTCCGATTCCGTCGAATGACGGACCGCCAATGGGGTCAGTCTCCGACGGTCTTCACCGTCGTGCCCATGCGTCGCGCGCGGCGGATCATGATGGCGGCGTTGTCGATCGCGGCGCATCCCGGGTCGTTGTTGAAGTAGACGTAGACGTCACACGAATCGTCGAAGGACTCCGACAGACGGCGTAACCAACTGTCGATCGCCCGGGTTCCATAGCTCATCGGTCGTCGAGACGTCCCGTCGTGAAGGCGCAGGTATCCGAAATCGGCTGTGCGCCAAAGAGGGTTGAGGATTCGGTTCTTCCGGTCGGCCCAGCACAGCGCCGCGTTGTGCCGCTCGAGGACCGTCCTTGTCTCGTCGCACCACCAGGACTCGCGCCGGGGTTCGACGGCGACCTGCACCGACGTCGGAAACCTCGCGAGCGTCTCGTCGAGGGCGTCGGGGATGGCGCGGAGAGTGGGCGGCAACTCCGAGGAGCACCGGTCCCAGCCGGCCGTCGAGCCCGGCCGACCGATCGAGGAACCGCTGGACCGGTTCGGCCGGCTCGTTGAGCCGTTTGATGTGCCCCAGATAGCGACTCATCTTCGCGGCCATCCGGAAGTCGGCGGGGACCGTCTCGGCCCAGCGCTCGAACGCCTTCCGCTCGGGCAACCGGTAGAAGGTGTTGTTGACCTCGGCGGTCGGGAACCGCTGCGCGTAGTAGTCCAACCACAACCGTTGCGGGAGCTTCTCGGGATAGAAGGCACCGCGCCAGTCCCGGTACTGCCAGCCGGAGGTGCCGATGAACAGCATCGCGCAACTATCCGTTCGGGACGGGGCTACGAATCCCGTCCACGACGAGTACCCGGTATGCGCGTGGGTGTCGACTCACGGCTCGTGGGTACCCGTCGGTGGCACATGCCAATCACCGAGACGGGAGTACACATGACCAAGCTGGCGATCATCTACTACTCGGCCACCGGACACGGCACTGCGATGGCACAGGTGCTGTCGGATGCCGCTGAATCCGCCGGTGCCGAGGTCCGAGTCCGCCACATTGCCGAAACCCGGGACCCGCAGACGTTCGCCGAGAACCCGGCCTGGTCGGCCAACTACGAGGCCACCAAGGACCTACCCGCCGCGACCGGCGACGACATCGTCTGGGCAGACGGCGTCATCTTCGGGAGTCCGACGCGGTTCGGCAGCACGGCTTCGCCGTTCCAGACATACATCGACTCTCTCGGGGGACTGTGGGCCGAGGGCAAGCTCGCCGACAAGGCCTACGCCGCCTACACCTCCAGCAACACCGCCCACGGCGGGCAAGAGACTACCCTCACCGCTCTCTACACATCGCTGATGCACTTCGGCGGCATCCTCGTCCCGCCCGGGTACACGGACGGACTGAAGTTCGCCGACGGCAACCCGTACGGCGTCTCCCATGTCACGGGTCCGGAGAACAAGAACGAGCTCGACGACGCGACGAAGGCCGCGCTCGAACACATGGCGCAGCGGGTGGTGCGGATCGCGGGCCTCCTCGCTGCCTGATAGTCGTCGCTCACGAGATCCGTTCCCGCTCAGCCGTTTGGTTCGGGCGGGGACGGATCTTGTGAGCGCGCGGTCGCCGTAATCGAGTTGACAGCGAAGGTTCGGCGGTTCACCATCGGTGCTCGTGTCTGTCAGTGTGTCGCCCTCCGGGCGTGAGGAGGTCGTCGGCGTCGTGCGCGCCGACGATTGAGCAGCCCGCCCCGATCGGCGCGCGTCCCATCACGGACCGCGCCGGTCGACTCGTGCTCTCTTCATTTCTCCTCCGACACCTGAGGTGTACACATCCATGCATTCCCTTTCCGATTCCCAGATCCGTTCATCGTTCGTCAACGCCTCGCTGCGCGAACGCAAGAGCGTGACGCTCCCACCCGACTTCGACGAGTTGGATTGGGAGCGGTTGGATTTCGTCGGCTGGCGCGATCCGAAACTCCCGATGGTCGGCTATCTGGTCATCCCGGCCGACGATGGTGTCGTCGGGATCATGCTGCGACTGGGCGGCCGACAGCCTCGCAACCGTCCGTTGTGTTCGTTCTGCGAAGACGTACAGCTGCCGAACGAGGTGGCGTTCTTCAGCGCGAAGTTCGCCGGAGCGGCGGGCCGCAAGGGCAACACCGTCGGGACACTCATCTGCTCGAACTTCGAATGTTCGACGAATGTCCGCGCGAAGCCGTCGGCCATCTTCGCCTCCGATGACGTCGAGACCGTGCGCCAGCAGCGGATTCAGGCGTTACGCACCCACCTCGCCGGCTTCGCCCAGCGCGTGGCGAGCGGAGACAGCCCCTTGGACCCCTCATCCGAAGAACCCACATAACCCCTGGTCCCTGAGGTGCGAGGAGCGCTGCGACGAGCCACGAAGGGCCTGGTGCGACACGTTGCCAAACCCTTCGTGGCTCGCTTCGCTCGCACCTCGGGGAGCGGAGATTTCGACGCTCACGAATGTTCCTTCGTAGCCCACGACGGCCGACAGGCCGCAGATGCTGCAGGTGCTGCAGGTGCTGCAGGTGCGAAACCCGCCGGGCCGGGCACTCGACGGAGGTCGTCGAGGCCGACGCGCTTCGTAGAGCACTCACTCGGCTTTACATCGGCGATAGTGGACCCATGACGTCGCTGTTCATCCGAGCACTGCAGACCCATCAATGGCTCTACGAGCATTCCGGCGGTCTCGTCGGCCACCGACTGCTCATGGGCAACCCCACACTGCTGCTCCGGACGATCGGCCGCCGGACGGGCGAGGCGCGGTGCAATGCGCTCACCTATGCGCGCGATGGCGAGGCCTACCTGGTGGTCGCGTCGAACGGCGGATCGCCGCGACCCCCGGGGTGGCTCGCCAACCTCAAGGCCCACCCGAACGTCGAGGTCCAGGTGGGTCGACGCCGCATCCAGGTCACCGCGCGGGCGACCTACCCCGACGACCCGGACTACGCCCGGCGCTTCGTCCTCGTCGACGAGGTGAACCGCGGTCGCTACGCCGGCTACCAGAAGAAGACGACGCGCCCGCTGGCCATCGTCGATCTGACGCCTCGGTAGGGGCTTGCGTGGCGATCCGATGATTCATGCAGCACCGGGACGGTCTGCGCCGCGGACCCACAGCCGCGCGTATTCATCGATGTAGCTCTGTCCGGACCGCTCACAGATCGTCGCCATCAGTTCGTCTGTGAGGACGCGTACTCGGCCCTCGGTGAGGTCCCCGGACCCGAGGTCGAGCGGCGGAAGGATGTCGATCGTCACCCTGCGTCGTCCGCGTGATCGGCCATCCGTCCGCCCGGTCCCGGTGATCGCGACCGGCACCAGCGGCGCACCGGTGGCCAGCGCTACCCGAACGGCCCCGGTCCGGCCGCGATACATCCGACCATCCGGCGATCTGGTGCCTTCGGGGTGAATCCCCCAGACCCCGCCGTCATCCAGAACCGTCGCTGCCTGCCGAAGCGCCGTTGCCGCACCCAGGCCCCCACGCCGGTCGACGGGAATCTGCCCCATAGCGAAAAAGAACCAGCGCTGTAGGCGGCCGATGAGGCCGCGCCGGTCGAAGTACTCGCGCTTGGCGAGGAATGTCACCGGTCGCCCTGCCGCCAGCGCCAGATAGAAGGAGTCGAGCACCGAGAGGTGATTGGCAGCCAGGATGACCGGCCCGATCGCCGGAAGGTGATGACGGCCGGTGATCTGCGGTCGCCGCCACAGGACCAAGGCCGGGCCGATCAGAACGTAACGACACACCACGTACATCGCCTTGGTTCGCAGTCGCATAGACACTGTCTACGCGACTATGGGTGACACTGTCTACGTGGAGTCCGTCAAAACCAGAAACGCGTTGGTTCACGCCGGCGTCGAGCTGCTGGAAGAGACCGGTTCACCGGATGTCGGGTTACGCGAGATCGCACGCCGTGCCGGCGTGTCCCACGGCGCTCCCCGCCGATGGTTCCCGACGCATCGCTCACTTCTGGCAGCCATCGCCCGCGAAGGCCTGGAGGACCTGTCGTCGGAACTGATGCGCGCGGCCGAGGCCCCTGCGAGCATTCACGACGTCGCATTCGCGTACGTCGCATTCGCCCGCCGTCGACCTGCGATGTTCGCCCTCATCTTTCGTCACGACCTCCTCGAAGGCGGTGGCGCCGACCTTCGCTCCACGTCGCAGCCGCTGTTCACCTGGCTGGTCTCGCTGATCGAGCAGAGCGGCTCTGTCGTCTATCCCGAGTTACGCGCGGCCGAGCTGTGGGTCGGGATACACGGGATCGCGATGCTGTCCTCGACGGGATCACTGGGACTTGCCGCGCCCGGGATCGACGACGCCGAGCTCGTCGAACGCATCGTCGCGAACAGCCTCCGACCTTCTCCCGGCGATCCGGACCGATAACATTCGCCCGGCCCGCCGGTCGGTATCTGGGAGGACATCGCGACGACACTTCAGGAGAAGCATGCGAACGCTGGCGATCACCCAGAACATGACACTCGACGGTTCGATCGAGATGCTGACCAACTGGTTCGACCCGACCGTCGAGGCGCCGGACCTCATGGCCGAATCGCACCGACAGGACGCCGAGGCCGATGCGCTGCTCGTCGGCCGGCAGACCTTCGAGGACTTCCGCGGCTTCTGGCCGCACCAGACCGACGACGCCACCGGGATCACCGACTATCTCAACACCGTGGACAAGTACGTGGTGTCGAGCACGATGACCGACCCGGAGTGGCAGAACTCGACGGTGCTGTCCGGTGACGTCGTCGACGAGGTGACCGCGCTGAAGGAGGCCGACGGTAAGGACATCGTCGTGACCGGGAGTATCAGCTTGTGCCACAGGCTGATCAGCGCCGGGCTGGTCGACGAATACCGGCTGTTCGTCTATCCGACCGTGCAGGGATCGGGTCGTCGCCTGTTCCCGGACGGGATGGAGATCCCCGCGCTGCAACTGATGGAGACCAAGAGCTTCGAACAGGGTGTCTCACTGTTGCGCTACCGGACGGTGTGACGCGTCACGCCGGATCGGATTCGATCTCCGCGAGAGCACGGTCGCGGATCGCCGCGAGATCCATCCCGTAGGTCGGTCCGTGCGACCGCTCGTATTCGTCCAGGTGCGCAGCGGCGCGATCGTAGAGGCGTCGAGCCCCGACGGCGTTGCCCCGACGATGGTGCGTGAGACCGACGCAGAGCTGCGCAAGTCCCTGCCACAACGGACGTTCGTCCGGCGGACACGACTTCCACCGGGTCTCGAACACCTCATGCGCGGAGAACGGCCGACCCTCCTCGAGCAGCTGCCACGCGTAAGCGATCGTCTCGTCGGGCGGCAACGGTTCTTCGGACACCGGTTCGACGCCCTGTGCGCCATACGGCAGCGGCCGTCCCAGCTCGTCACGCGGCCGGGCCTGGCGGGCGCGACCGTCGGGGTCGCGGTCACGGTCGTCGGACACGGCGCACCTCTCTGACATGTGCTCGCTTGTGCCGGTAAGCCCAACGCCTCGGCTGTGAGACTGCGTAACGACGAGCGGACAGCCGGACGATACCCAACTTCCTACGTCGGAAACGAGAAAGGTCAGGTCGCTGTGCGCAACCTGACCTTTGAAATAACTCGTGGTGTGGTGTGCAGTCCGTGCTGGCTGGCCAGCCACCAAGCCAGCGATGGGTGTCCGGGGAATTTGTCCCTGACGTCCGGAGAATTTTCGGCAGTCGACGACGGACACCCGATCGCATCGCATGCTCGCTGAGTAGCTTGCTGAGAACTGGTCACGGGCGCTCGCACACCCAAGTACCTACGGCTCTTCGGGCGCTCCGCGCTGATCTCACGAGGTCATCGCAGTTGAGGTGCCGGAATGTTCGGAGAATTGCCGCGTGGTGGAGACGCCACGAGGGGTGGTCTCCGGTGGAGACCACCCCTCGTGGGTGTGAAGTTGTTGACGTGCCCCTAGCTGCGGGCGGCTCCGTAGCCGGGTCCTGCCCTAGGTCGTCGGCGAGTTGCTGCCACCGTTCGTCGATGGACTCGAAGTCTGGGATGCCCCGGTGTTTGAAGCCCTGGATCGTAAGCCAGTTCACGACCGCGAATGCGACCGCGATGGTAATGCACACGACGGGCTCACGCCGGGCCCGTACTTGAGGTGCTCCAAGCCGGTGGATGGGCGCCGTCGGACGAGGTCGAACCGCTGCTCGGTGAGCGCGCGATAGGCCTCGTAGGTGATGGCGTGCATCCACGATCCCGGAACGTACTGGGAGTGCTGTTGCCGCTGAACCTGGTCGTCGGTCAGGGTGACGACGGTCGCTTTCTGTCGGCAGCACCGGTATACGGGTACCTCGGGGCCCGGGTCAATGAATGGCAGATCGTCACGACCGTCCGTCGCCGGGTTGAGCCAGCGTGCGCATCGGACGTTTCCGAGCGCAGCTGGGCACGTGAACTTCTTTACCATCACCCGCTTGCCGTCACTACCTCGAGTCGGTCGGCCCCGACGCTCCCCGGCTTCGTAAGCTCTGCGATTGACTCCCATCACCATCGGCATCATCCGCTTGAGACGCACGTCATGGGCCTCCCACGCGTCCTTGTCGAGGATGGTGCGCAGGGGTCGAATCATGCGCCGACCGTTGTACAGTTCGACCGCGGCCGGACAGTAGAAGTTGCCTTCGATTTGCGTCGGTCCGGGGGCGATCTTCCGGTTCGCATCGGTCGGGTCGACGGCAGGCAAGACCAGCGACTTCCAGTTCTCCGGATAGCGGAAGATCGCCGCGTATCCATTGGCGATTTGCCATGTGCCCGAACCTTTTTTGAGATATCCCATGTCGGCGACGAGTAGTGGACGGCGGGCGTTTGCAGCCTTGGCCCGGGTATCGAAGCCAGCCTTCCGGTGGAAGCGAACCGCCTCGTCAAGACCTTCCAGCGACCCAGAAGTCGGTTTGTGGATCGAGAGGCCCGTGAATAGTGGCGGAACGCTGTGTAGGGCGCCGGTCGGTCCTACCGATGTCACTGCCGTGACTTCGATGCCCCAGCCGCGCTTTTTCGCGATCTTGTTGCCCTCGGAATCGAGTCGGTGGCGGGAGTCGCGCCGGTAGTAAGCGCCATAGTATGTGGCTGCTCGTTTCCGCTTCTCGTGGCGAGTGAAGTCAGGTGACGGGCCAGCGAGGTCGACGACCATGCCGTCGACAACAAGGTCACCTCGACTTCCCTGCCGACACTTGGGATCGATCCACGCGCTGACGATAGCGTTAACGACTTCGGCGCGGCGCTCGCCAGCGAGTTGGTAGGCAGCCAACTGGTCGGGTGTTCGCCTGCGTTCTATTGCACGCGCCTCTGGCACGCTGATGCGGCTTGCTGGTTGGTCGGGTCCGGAGTCGAGACATTCCAGTTCGGCGTCGAGCCATCCAGCGAAGCTCTTGTAGGCCGGCTCGAAGTTGCTGCGCATCGGTTCGAGGGCCTTGTCGTCGATACCGACCTCAGCAAGCTGCGCGGCATCGAAGTCCAGCAGGGTGCGGAAGGTACCGGTGATCGTGGGCGGCTGGGATAAGAGGCCCCGCACGATCAGCGCGGTCTGCCAGCCCAGGATCGTGTAGGGCAGGCGACGCCGCCCTCCTTGCGATGGCCTGCGTTGTTGCCTGTTCCACCCGGTGATCAGTTCAGCGATTCCCGATCCTTTGGCCATCGCAAGAGCGGTGGCGAACGTCTGAGGAGAAGGTGCGCAGGCCGGATCGAAGTGCCGAGGATGTATTGCCATGGTGAAGCCTTTCGAGAGATTATGGGTCGGCAGAGCGACTGACGTCGCGCGCCAGATTCGTGTAAGTGGTTAGTGCTCAGCTGTTTTCGTGAGAGTTGTCTCGATGGTGTGCGTCCCTCATGGCCTTCGTGAGGTGCGTGAGCGAGGGCGTGGGGCCGGTCACGATGGCCCGGACACCTCGGATGTCGATGATGTTGGCGACCGCGCAGAATTCGTCGAGCTTGAGCGTCTTCGCCTGGGTGACCATCCACCGGTTGCGCAGCGCATATGGATTGACCCTGCACGACACGCCGCGGTCTCTCAGCTTCTCGTTGACCCTGTTGACAGCATTCTTTTCAACTTCCGGAGACTCTCCGAAGGCCATCAGCCGGCCGGCCCCATCACCGACCTCGACGTCGATGTGTACGCCGTGGAGGAAGATGGTCTCCGCGCGCCCTATCGGTGTCGACCCGCCAAAGGGAACATCTCACTGCGCGAACTCATGCGCGATGCCCTATCTGAGAGTCTGAGCGGAGGTCTCGACGCCATCGGGCAGCAGGCGGAATCGATGTACTCAGGGCTCCCGCCGGGGTTCGGATTCGGCTCCCAAAGGTCGCAGCTCGGCCAGCTGGGTGGCTACGGCTCCATGATGTCCAGCCACCTGATGAACTCCCCTCAGATGTCTCAGGTGATCCAACACGTTCAGCAGCAGATGCTCGACCAGTTCCCGCGGGTCATTCCGGCAGGCCAGTCGTCAGGTGTGCTGTACGTGGTCGACGGCGACGTCGAGGTCCGCGCCGACATCCAGTTCGCCGACGAGGTCGGAGCGCTCTGGCGCCGCCTGTTTGGAGAGTCACCAGAACCTGTGCTCGAGGAGAGCTAGAGCGGGAGCAAGTATCGTGCCCACCTCCAACTGGCGCTCTTCATGTCGGTGTGCCCTTCGATCGACGCGACGGATACCCCAATTGTCAGGCTCACTGCCGAAGCAGCGGTTCGGCGAGGTATCAGTATCGCGCACCGTGTAAGACCGTACGATCTACGCAGGCAGATTCCGCCAGGAAGGAGGCGTCATGGCTGGCCTAGGCGAGCACATCACCGCGATGGTCCGCAATCACGCGGCAGGCGACGACGCAGCCTTCTACTCAGTCGCACTGCAGATCGCTGCACGCGAGGCACGACAGGGGCACCACGTCCTTGCCACCAACATCAAGGAAGCGGTAGACGCGTCCCGTGAACGCGCGCCCCTCTCAAACGTCACCTCGCTTCCGCGAGTTCGTGGCGAGTTGGCCGAACTGGTCGAGGCGTCACACCCTCAGGTTCACCTTCGTGAGCTGGTAGCTCCACCAGAGCGAACTGCACAGATCAAGCAACTGCTCGCTGAGCAGCGTCAGCGAAAGAACCTGCTTGAACATGGGTTCGCACCCGCGCATCGTTTACTCCTTGTAGGTCCGCCAGGAACCGGGAAGACGATGACCGCATCGGTCCTTGCCACTGAGCTGTCGCTGCCGATGTTCACCGTTCGTCTGGATGGTCTGCTCAGCAAGTTCATGGGTGAGACCGCAGCGAAGCTACGCATCGTATTCGACTCCGTCGCGGCGGAGCGGGGCGTCTACCTGTTCGATGAGTTCGACGCGCTAGGCGCCGACCGCTCGGGAAACGACGTCGGCGAGGCTCGCCGAATCCTGAACTCTTTTCTTGTATTCCTCGAGAACTCGAGTCCCGAATCGATCGTGATCGCGGCCACAAACCACCGCTCCATCCTCGACAAAGCGCTCTTTCGGCGCTTCGACGCGGTCCTGGACTACACCCTCCCGGACGCTCGACAAGCCACAGCGGTGATGCGAGCCAGGCTAGGCTCCCTGGTCCAGAAGGGCAGTCTAACGAAGCTCGGCGACTACACAGAGGGACTTAGTCACGCAGACTTGGTGAAAGCCGCAGAGTCTGCGGCCAAATCGGTCCTGATGCGAGGCGAGACGATGGTGGAGCGCGACGATCTCATCGCGGCACTCACTGCTCGGCGATCGGCCACCATTGGCTGAACAGGACCAGCCGCTCGACCACCTCTACGTTCAGGGATACACCACAGCTGAGAGCTTCGATCGCTACTCCGGCGGTGGGGGTGGCGGATTCAAGCGCCGGAGCGTAAATCGGGACTTGCACGGCGCTGCCCGCAAGCAAGAGCTGACTGACGCATTCGATGAACTCGATAGCGACCGCGACGACTTCGAGCTTTCCGACGATGAACTCGAGTCGCAAGGAACGATCCTCGTTCTCGAAGGCGAGAATGTGTCGTACCCGCTGAAGCTTGACTCTCTCAACCGGATGACTACCCACACAAGGACTCCGAAAAGGCCTCGCTGGCTGCTACTTTCAGTGAGGCCAGCGACAAAGGACACCCCGGAGCGGGCAACCGTGTGGGTGGCCGACGAGGACCGCGCAGCGTTCATGAAGCTGTTCGAGGACTACCTCAGTGGCAGCACCAAGACTGGGCAGCCGCCAAATCAAGACCTCGTCGCCAACATCTCACGAATCCGCAAAGCCATCCTCGCCGATCTGTGGACGTCTGACGGCGAACCCCCGGTGCACGGGCAGCACTGGTGGGAGCTTTGGCTCGACACTTCGGGCGGTGACTTCGAAGCCATCAAAGGGTTCGTGAGTGCCTACGAGCTTCGAATGCTGCCTCGGTCGATCCAGTTACGTGACCGCTTCGTAGTGTGGGTCGAGGCCACTTGGAGCCAACTCGAACCACTGCCATTCACGGTCGTGCCGCTGGCGGAGATCCGAAAGCCGGAATTCATCGAGACGATCGAAGACCTACCCGCTGCTGAACAGGACGAATACGTCCAGGACCTGGTCGAACGCTTGAGCACGGCCGACGGTAGCGCACCGGCAGTGTGTCACCTGGACACAGGTGTGCTGCGCAGCCACGTGCTGATCGAATCGTCCCTCGCTCCCGAGGACCTGCACACCATAATCGGCGCTTCAGGAGCGGACACGGACCCCCGGGGTCACGGCACGTCGATGGCTGGCCTTGCGCTGTACGGCGATGACTTAGACGCGGCGCTGCAGAGTAGCGAGCCTGTTCAGCTCCGCCATCGCCTCGAGTCCGTACGGATGAAACCCGGTCCAGGCGAAGCCCGGATCGATCCCTTGGACTACGGGAGCGCCACGGTCCAGGCAGTGGCACTCCCAGAGATTGCCGCTCAACGCCGGCGCGTTTTCGCCCTCACACTGAGCACAAGGTCCGACAACCCCGGCGACCCGACGTTGTGGTCCGCTACAGTCGATGCCCTTGCGGTTGGCACCGAAACCACAAGGGACGGAAATCGATTCCAGCTAATCTCGGAGCCCGACCCCACCATTGCGCGCCTTGTCGTCGTAGCTGCGGGCAACGTCGACTCCTACGCGAAGGACTATGCCGACCACTCCGACCTTGCCGCGATCGAAGATCCCGCCCAAGCATGGAACGCGCTAACGGTTGGTGCCTTTACCAACCTGACCGAATTGCCCCAACATCCGCAGTACGCGGGGTGGTCAGTGTTGGGCGAGGCTGGTGGCCTGTCGCCACACAGCCGTACATCGATGCGGTTCCGGCACCGCACTGCACCGATCAAGCCGGACATTTGCATGGAGGGTGGCAATGTCCTCACCGACGGTGGCCAGATGTTCGAAACCAGACTCCCGGGCCTTTCACTGCGGTCGACCGGGAACACAAGTGACATCGCCCTGACCTCAGCGAACGCCACGAGCGCCGCAACCGCGCAGGCGGCACGCTTGGCCGCGCTCGCAATGGAGAGATACCCCGATTACTGGCCGGAAACGATCCGCGGTTTACTTGCGCACGAGGCCGAATGGACACCGGCGATGGCCCGCAACGTCCAGGCCAATCAGCCCAAAGCCGCTCGGCTCGAACAGCTTCGTCGCTACGGGTGGGGTGTCCCAACAGAAAACTCCGTCCTCAACTCATCACGACGGGCAGTTACGCTCGTCGCGCAGGACCAGTTCGTGCCATTCGATGGCAGAAAGTACACAATGCGCCGCTTCCGGCTACACACGCTCCCATGGCCCACAGAGGCCCTCGAAGAACTCGGGTCAGCGGCGGTCCGGCTTCGGATCACGCTGTCGTACTTCATCGAGCCGTCAGCATCGCGACGCGGATGGCGGCAGCGGTACGCCTATCCGTCTCACTCGCTTCGGTTCGACTTGCAGGGAGCGCTGGAGAGCGGCCAGCAGTTCGTTTCTCGAATCAACCGCAACGCTCAAGCTCAAGAAGCCGGTCGCGCAGGCTCAGGAACAACCTCCGAAAGATGGCTCCTCGGCGAGCGTCAACGCCACCTCGGATCGCTGCACCAAGACGAGTGGCATGGCACGGGAAGTGAATTGGCGCAATGTAATTCAGTCGCTGTTTACCCGGCTGGCGGCTGGTGGAAAAACAACAAGCGGCAGGACCGGATCGACATGCCGGTGCGGTACTCGTTGATCCTGTCGCTCAGGACACCCGAACAGGGAGTTGACCTGTACACACCCATCGCGACCCAACTGCAAGTTCCGATCGCGACTGCGATCGCAACGGACTGACTCAGGCCCCACAGCCGTACCTCACCGGTGGATAGTCATCCACCGGAACAACGCGCGTACCGCGCCTCGCGCGTGATGGAAACGCAGTGGTGTGCATGCGCTCACCGCCCCGCTGACTGCTCAATCCGCCATCCACCCGTGAGTCTCTGTTGTTCCGGTGATGTTCCAAGTAGGGCTTGACAGCGCGTCGGGCATCGCCAATACTCAGTTCCGGAACATCACCGGAACAACAAGGTGGGCGAATGAAGTTTTACACCGCAAGCAAGAGTCGCACCCAAGGGAGAGAGTCCTGGTCCGTAATCTTCCGACATCCTGCGCGTCTGGATGTTGCGACGGGCAAGACAGGTCGGCGCGTTCGGCGCGGCCTGGGCACCCGCGACGAGCTGGAGGCAACTAAGCTTGTCGAACAGTTGAACGAATTGCTTCGCAATCCGGAACTCTGGGAGATCACGTCCCGTGCCACTGCGATAAGCCGCTTTGACTCCCGCGTGGTTGACATCTTCTACGAGGGAATGGAGATCGCAGAAACCGATTACGCAAACCTTCGTGACGAGTTGCTGCCAATACCGGGCAGCGACGAAGGCTACCGCACAGTACAACTGCTGGGCACCACTGGTGCCGGAAAGACGACCGTCGTCCGACAAATGCTGGGAACCGATCCGGACAATGAACGCTTTCCATCGACGTCAACCGCGAAGACGACGGTTTCCGACACCGAATTGATCACCACCGCTGACGAGACATACAAGGCCGTCGTGACCTTTGTTCCCCGCGACCAAGTGATTGACTACCTAACGGAGAACGTCTCCGAAGCGGCGCTCGCTGCCTTCAGAGAGCGCTCCGACGACGAGATCAGAAGGCGCCTCCTAGATCACATTAATCAGCGGTACCGGTTCAGCTACGTACTCGGGCGGGGCGCGCCGCTGGCAGACGCTGATGACTTCGACGATGATGACGACGACGATCATGAGCTCGCCTTCGACCCCAGTGACTTTGGTTCAGTCGATCTTGAAACAACTAATAAGGTTGTGGCTGCGGCTATTTCGTCAGTGAAGTCAGTCGTTGGCCGCTACGCAGGTCAACTTCGCTCCATTGAGACCCAAGCTGAACAAGATGAGCGAGTCCTGGAAGAAGTGATCGAGGAACGACTCGACAGCGATCTCCGGCAGTCCGAAGAGTTCCATCTCATTGTCGACTCACTCATTGACGAAATCGAAAAGCGTTTCGCTGCCTTAAGGCTCGGCAAGGTAACGCGAAGCCGACAAGGGTGGCCAACCACGTGGACATGGGAGTCCGCAGATCGGTCCGCCTTCATCACCCAGGTGACGCGGTTTTCCAGCAACTATGCGCCTCTATTTGGAAGCCTTCTGACCCCACTGGTCAACGGAATTCGAGTGTCCGGCCCCTTCCAGCCCGACTGGGTCTCCGAGCCTATTCGACTAGTGCTCGTCGACGGCGAGGGACTCGGACATACGCCTAGGTCCGTCGCGACCCTGTCTACTCATGTTGCCACTCGACTACAGGAGGTCGATGCAATTCTCCTCGTCGACAATGCCGCGCAGCCTATGCAGGCCGCTGCAGTGGCCGCTCTCAAAGGAATCGCGGTGTCCGGCAACGCCGGCAAGCTCCACACCATTTTCACGCATCTCGACCAGGTCAAAGGCGACAATCTGCCTGGATTCACCGATCGTAAACAACACGTCCTGGCGTCGGTCGACAACGTGCTCAAGTCCATTGGCGACGAACTTGGCCCTGCCGCCGAACGAATCCTGCGGCTCAGAGTTGACCAGGCCAGCTTCTTCGTGGGCGGAATTCAGGGCAAGCTAGATGCAAACAAGAAAGCTGGCTCGCGCTCGATCGCGCAACTCGATGCTGCGCTAAAGCTACTCGGGCACCCGGAACTAGCCGCTGAAGCTGGTCCTAGCCGGCCGGTATTTAACCGTATGAATCTCTCGCTGGCGGTAACGGAGGCTGCCAAGACGTTCCATGCACGATGGCGCGGCACTCTGGGGCTTGATTTCAATCCCGACGCACCCAAGGAGCATTGGACTCGGGTGAAAGCTCTCAGCCGTCGCCTCGCCGAGGGCTGGGACGACGAGTACGGGAACTTGAAACCGGTAGCTAACCTTCGCTACTTCTTGCAGATGCAGGTCTACCTAATGCTGCAGCAGCCCGAGCGATGGATCGGCGGGGAGCCAAGCGATGACGAGAGGCAGGCGATCGTCGACTCGCTGTCCCACGCCATCACAAGTCGGCTTGTGGAACTGACACAGCGCCGACTACGCGACGAGGTTCGGCAGGGTTGGCAGACTGCCTACCTGCAGAAGGGGCCGGGATCGACATTCGAAAGGGCCAAAATCATCGCGACCGATGTCTACGATCGCGGTGCGCCTATCCCGACGGTGAGCGCTTCGCCAGATCAGAACCGATTCCTCCGGGAGGTTGCCGCTGCGGTGGAGGACGCGATCCAGGAACTCGACGGGACCCTGGAGTGAGTTGGTCATCATTCCGCATTAAAGGAGATGTCGAGCCCGCGCGAGTTGCGCAGCAAACTGTTTCGTCTTGCGCTTGCGCCCAAAGGTTCGGAGGGTGGCTGCGTCGAGGTCCGCGTCGCTGATCCCCGGAGTGCTGGCTTGCAGGAGCCGCATCGCGTTTGCGACCTCGGCCGGGCTGATCTCGGTGAAGGGCCTGGCGACAGTGCTGTCGTTGGGCCGGAACTCTGTCCACGTCGCTGGATCGAGATCGGTTGGCCAGACACACTTGTCATCATCGATGACCAGCCCGGTCTGCTTGATCTGGTAGATCAGCTTCTTCTCGCGCGCCGGCCAAAGCCGTCGGACTCCAAAGGATGCGGCTGTGAGCTGGGCGAGCCGGTTGATGTGTATTGGGCCTTCGAACTCGGCGATCTCAGTTGCGGCAGCACGGACCTGTTCCTTGGCGACCTTTTTCGGCAAGGCGTCGAGGACATCGACATCACCGACCACGACGACTGTCCACGGCTCGAACTCCGACCGTCCGGAGCCGATGGTTGGGGTGCTCGCGGAATCGGAGCGCGTCAACACGGAAGGGTCTGGGCGGACGACGTCCGAGTCCGGCTCAGCTTCGGCACCGGGCTCCGGCGCCTCGGTGTGCGGTTGCGGGAGCGTAGGTGCGACGTGCTGAGCGATGACTTTCGCCTCCACCAAGGCGTCGAAGGCTTCGTCACGAAGCTTTCGCGCATCGGCGGCACCCTGATCGTCACCGAAGTGCTCTAGGAGTCGTACCGCGAAATCGTTTGCGCGCCAAGCATCCAATGTCGTCAGGTCATCATGGTGTGCCCACCGGTTCCTGACGATCCGCAGTTCGTTGCCAAGTGTGGTGACCACGCGTGTGTAGTCGTCGAACGGGAACCCGAGTTTGCCGAGGCGTTCGGTGATCATTCTGAGTTGCGATTGCAGGTCCGCCGCCGAGTATGACTTGGGTGGTTTGCCCTTCATCTTGTCGAGCTCACTCAGGACTGTCGGCCATGGAAGGCCGCTGAGGCTGGGCGCCAACTTGGTGCCGATGATCGGGTCGAGTCGCTGCGCGAGGTGGTGCAGACTCTGATCGACGGAGTGGCGTGCATCGAAGGTCACTGTGCTGTCTCCTCAAGTGCCCGTGTACCTTTCACAGCGAGCCAGGTCACGAGGCGGACCTCGTGCTTCTCGACATCGGGGAGGGGTTCGCGTGGCGGTGGTTCGCTGATTCCGGCCTCGTCGAGCACCTCGGTGATCAGCTTGATGCGTTCCTCGTCCGTGCGACCTTGGTTGATGGCCCCACGAACCTGTCGCGATACTTTGGCGGAGGGGACGCTGCGTAGGCGATTGGCTAGCGCGATCTGAGCATCTCGACCGAGATATCCACCTTTCCGGAACACGAGTGCGTATGCATCCCGGAAGGACAGTGGCAGGTCGGGTTGGAACGCGTTCGGGTCGGTTAGCTCCTGCCAGACGTTGTAGACGCTGTCGCGCGCGACCTCCCACGCGTCGAATGCGTGGTCGTAGACCTCGTCGGGGAGCCATCGATCAGCGCTGGCGTTTTGTGGATCGGCGACGCGGAGGGAAAGGAGGGTGTCAGGGGAGATCAATGGTTGGCCGTCTTCGTTGTGGCGGAGCGACCAGTCGTCGTCGACCGGCACGTATCTGAACCAGGGCTTCGGGCTCTTTCCGATCTTGATACAGAAGACGTAGCCGTTGCCGTTCACCACTGGGTTCACGAATCCGCTTCCCGAACCGTAGGGGAGACTGAGGATGTCGGCTTTCAGCAGCGGGTCCATGTTGAACGCACTGGACAGTCGCCGACGGTACTCCTCGCCGGACAGTGAGGCACTCGATCCACCGGCGTCGAGCAGCTTCTCGAACTCGTCGACGACTTGGTCGTCGGTGAGATTCACTTCGTGACCTGGTCCGCGGCCCGGGAGTACGCTCCCTGCCCCGACCGCCGCATCGGCTAGCGCCAGCTTTGCTTCAAGACGTGCCTCTAGGTCCAGCAGGGCGTCGAGGCGTTCGGCCGGGAAGAAGAGCCCCAAGTGGACGTAGTCGTGTTTGGAGCCGATGCGGTCGACACGACCGTGTCGCTGGACGATTCGCATGGGGTTCCATGGCAGGTCATAGTTGATCATCTGCCCGGCTTGTTGCAGGTTCACACCCTCGGAGAGCACATCGGTGGTGAAGAGGATGTCGAACTCGTCCTTCGCCGCTGGCTCGCCCTTTGCGTTTCGAGGTCCGGCCGTCGCGGGTGCGAAGCCGGCGATGGTTGACGCTCGGCCTCCTTGGTCGACGCCGCCGGTTGCTCCGCGTTCGTGGGTTCTGGCGTAGGAGCCCATGATTGGCGGGGCGATGCGAGCACGGTAGTCGGCCAACGGAGATCCTGCGGGCGCTGATACGATTGCTGCCACGATGGCGTCGTGGATGGGGATGATCGTGTCGGTGAAGGCCGAGAATACGATGACTTTCCGGCGGTCAGCATGCGAGAGACCGCGCGGGTCGACGCGCTGCGCGTCGGCCGCAATCGTCGTCAGTTCCCCGATGAGTTGCTCAACCTTGGGCTCGACACCTTCGATCACAACGTGGGCGAGATCTCGCAGCTCACAGAGCAAAGCGATGTCGGACTCGACGTCACCCTGAAGTTCGGTGAGGTGGTAGCCGTCGACCGATTCGATCTGTTCGTCGTTGTCGAATTCGGCCACGAAGGCGTCGAGGTCGTCGGAGTCGGAGGAGACCCAATCACTCAGCGCTTCGCCTTTGAGGACGAAGCCCTTTCCGAGCGCCTCCAGGAAGCTCTCGTGGGAGGCGATCATGTTTTCGAGAGAGGCGTGGAGCGCCTGTGGACTGGATTCGAGTCGCTTGAGGAGGCCGGACCGAAGCAGGCCTGCGTTGGTGATCTGGTATTCCTGCAAGTCGTGGTCGACCGTGTACATGCTGGAGAGGTATCGTGCGAGCATCAGCCGCTGCGGATCGCGACTGCGTTCTTCCCACGCGCGTGAGGCGTGTGGATCGGTCGGGTCGTCGAGCGCGTAGACCATCGCGTCAATGAGCGCCAAGCCGTCATCGTTGAGGTCGTAGTCGATCCGGCGAACCTTGGGCTGCGGGAACTTCAGAGTGGTCAGCTTGCCATCCGCGCCCCGGATCAGCTCATTGGCGTAATGCTCCTTGACGAACTTTCGGGTGCGCCGCACGGCAACCTGATCCATCAGATCGAACAGATGCTCGGGTGTCAGATTTACGGGGTCCATGGCCTGCGCATGCTTAATGTACTCACGAATGCTCGGGATACCCAGGGCCGCAAAGCGGGCATCGTCGCGGATGAAGTACTTCACCAGAGTTTCGAGGTCGGAGAGGGAGTTGTTGACCGGAGTCGCAGTCAGCAGTACAACACGCTTCGCCCCACCCGCCGTGATTACGCGGTCCACAGCACCTGAACGCTGCGCACCGGAGTTGCGCAGGTTGTGTGCCTCGTCGATGACGACGAGTGAATAGTCCGCGACTTCCTGGAGGAATGAGTCAATCGGTCCTCTGTCCGCGTCGAGACGGTTGCGTACCTCCTCGTAGGAGTAGACCTTCACCCAGCGGCTGAAGTCGTAGGATTCCAGAAATGGTTCCCCCATCGACGATTTCAGTGCAGCCGGCGCGACGATGAGCACCCGTTGCCGATTGATGTTTGCTGTTCGGTAGATGACCTCGCCCGCAAGGTACGTCTTTCCCAGGCCAACCTCATCCGCGACCAGGACACCGCCGTGCTCATCGAGAAGGCGCTCCATTCGCACCACCCCGTCCGCCTGAAAGCGCGTCAACTCAAGGCGCGTGTGGGGTTCAGGGTTCTCATCAGAATCGAGATGCTCGCCATACAGTTCCCAAAGCATCCGAAGGTAGACCACCCACGGCGTATGCGGATCCCACAGGCGGCCATACAGCTCAGCAAGGTCATACGAGTCGCTTTGCGACCAGTAGTGCTCGAACCACTCACGCACCTTCTCCGCTGCGCCAGTCCCGCCACCGGTGCCGAGATTCAACTCGGCATTGCGGGCTAGGCCAGCGTAAGTCATGTTCGACGAACCAGCGATCGCCGCTTGCGTTGCGTTGTCCTCAACCAGATACGCCTTGCCGTGAAGGAAGCCTCCTGAGTAGCGACGCACCTCAACCTTCGAGTTACCCAGACTATCAACGCTTTTCAGCCAATCGACCATGCGCTTCGCCTCAGCGTTGGGAACACGCGCAAAGCCCATGGTGTCCCGCTCTGCTTTCAGCCACGCTTGATGGTGTTCGATTGCCGCGTCCCGACGCGCATCTTGATCGGAGTCACCAGAGGTGATCGCCCGAACCGACTCCTCCTCCGGTTCAGCGCCGAGCAACAGCCGCACTCGTGGAGCGGCCTCCAACTCGTCGGCGAGAAGCGCGTAACCCGCAGGGTTTACGTAGGCAGTCGCGATGGCAATGGGTGGAGCTGTGACCCTGTTCTCGCGCAAGCGACAGAACAACTCGTTTACCTTGTCCGCAACCGTCAACCACGCGTCATTCGCCGCGTGGTTGGTAGCAAAGTCAGGTAGCTGCGTCATGGTTTCTCCCGATTATCTGGCGATGTCGATGCAGGCGAGCGAGAACACGTCGTCGGGATAGCCATTGGGAGAGAAGTCTTCGCGAATGATCGCGAAATCCGCCGTGGTCAATCCGTAGCCGCGGGCCACCAAGGCATCGATGCCTGCGATGAGACTCGCTGTGGTGGCCTTCCCGAAGGGAGACCTATTCGCGCGCGCTTCGACTTCGATGCCACCGGCCAACCGAACGTATCCCGATCGTGCGAGGAGGGAGGCGACCCGATCAGCTATCGCTGTAACATCGTCCGGGCTCAGGTTGGGTAGAGGAAGGTTATTAATGACTGGCGCGGTCACGTGTCGGTCAACAAACCTTCGTGCCCACCAATCCTCGATCACCGAGTTGAGCAGACCGAGCACGGCTAAGCGAGCATCCACCGAGGTACCGGGCGAATGCGCGAATGCGTGGACATACCCCTTGTTGTAGATCCATCCCTCATCCGGAAGTGCAGTTCCAATGAGTGTTCGCGTATCGTCTGAGCGGCTTGGGTGACGGAATAGCACCAGCGGATGCTCTGCGCCGATAACCGGTGGTCCGCTGGGTTCGACATCGATACCGCGGCCCTTGCTAGCGAGTCCCATGAAGTCGGTGATGAACTGCTTGACGGGGGCAGGACGCAACTCGTATGCGTCGGCGTGCCGAGTCATCATAACTTTCCATGCCCCGGGTTCGTCGGTTCTCGTTGCGAGCGCCCGATCCGGACCAGTCCCGCGGAAGTCCCACCGTGCATCGTGCACGCCCTGCACCCATGAACCCGGGTTTGAAATTCTCGGATAGTCGCGCATCTTGTCAAACACCTGGCGATCACCAGGGTTGTTAAACCATGGAATTGCGTTGGAATCCGACATCGAAGCCAGCTCATCACGGGTGAACATAAGGACTGTGTCACCTCCGACCAACCGTAGGCCGACTTCAGATCCGACAACCCCGACACAAATCGGAAGTCCTCGATGCGGCGAAGCATTCAGAAGAACCACCGCGTACCTGGCGTCAACACCCTCGAAGAGCCATTCTCCTCTGTTTCGTCCTTGGACTATTAAGACATCATGCCGATCAAATAGCTTCTTTCGGAGGTTTTTCCAGCCCCCAAGCACCGAGAATTGACGAGGAAGGACCAGAGCAACCTCTCCGACCATGGATACAGATCGGAGCGCACGCTCAAGAAATAGTTGTGCGAGTTCCAAGTGGGTTCCGCCTCTCCAGCTGAACGCCTTCTTGAAGTATTCCTGGAGTTCCTCACGCGCGGATGCCTCAGCACGCTCCTCGGCCGCTTCAACCGGTCGAGCCTCTCGAAGGTATTCGATACGCTGTTTCCGCTGCACATCAGGAAGCGCATTCAAGCCAGGGTCGCGAACCGCCCAGAATGATGTTGGCTCATGTCTCACCTTATCCCAGGGCGGATTCCCGAGAATCACATCGAAGCCAGACCTCTCGCGGAGAAACACCTCCGGGAATAGATATGGCATGTGCGCCGGGTGGAGAGATCGGACGACCTGACCAGGCTCACTGGCCTCCGTCAATCTGCTGACATGTTCCGGCCTCGTGATGCTGGTCGACCATTTTCCTAAACGCACTGCTATAGCCGCATCAAAAATCCGCCTTGCTGGCTCGGCCGCTTCGCGTGCACGTGCGAGGAGTTCGCCAGCTTTCTCGACCTCAGACTTATTCGCTTCTGAAGCATTCGCCATATCAACAAGTAGGGGTTTCGCTGAATCAAGATAGTTCGTAAGAACGTCCCGCAACCACTCTTGATATCCGCCCCGTTTCGCGATTCTCGGCGTTCGATCCGCGAACAGCGAGTCAGCAGGCTCGAATAGCCCATCCCCAAGACCTGGAGAGCCTGGAGAGCCTGGAGAGCCTGGATAAGTGCTATCAAACGAATTCGACACGCCCACCAAAGCGTCGACGGCCTCGTCGATTGACCCGATACCGGTGAGGCTGTTGGCATTCACCAGGCCATGGTCCAGGTTGCTCATCGGAAGGCCGGGCACGAAGGTGTGAATCCATAGTGCAAGGCGCGCGAGCTCCACCGCCATTGGGTTGACATCGAGTCCGTATACGCAACGGCGGGCAACCTGCCTGCGGAGAAGACCGACCTCGTCGACCTCACTCTTCGCCACGTCGTCGGTACCAAGCTCATCTCGCGCGATAGTCTTGAGCCGGTGCAGCTCCTCGGTCACGCCAGGAACCGAATGCTCGGTGAGGAAAGTACGCATTAGTGATTCAATTTTGTCTACCGCTGCTACAAGGAAGTGGCCCGACCCCATAGCGAGGTCAGCAACGCGGAAGTCGAAGAATTCTCGCGCCGCAGCCGCGGAATCACCGCCGAGGAGATGGTCCCCAATCCTCTGTAGATGTTGATCTAACGCAGGAACGATCGATCGCTCTATGAGGTGGTCAACAACCACTTTGGGTGTGAAGTAAGAGCCTGTCGCTTTTCTCTCTCCCGAGGCGGTATGGAAATACACTTCTCCTTTACGAGCCCACAGATCATCGCTCTTTTTGGCCGGCACCCACGTACCGTTCTTGTCGACGGTTAGGTCCTCTCCGGCGAGCGAAAGTGAGCTCTCCAGGAGACCTTCGTAGATTGTTCCGAACTCCCGTACGCTCAGCGAGCGGAAGTCGACGATTCCGAGTATCCCGTCTTCGTTAATATCAACGAGAAGACTCTTGAGCGCAGGACCAAGCACCGTGTCCGGCAACTCAATCTTCGCTATCAGGGCGCCTTCGGGCGAGCGATCGGGATTGATGGAGAAGAGTCCGCCATTGTATGACGGGATCTGCCACTGCGGATTGCCGTGATCGATCGCGTTCCATACCTGCACGAGATCGAACCAAATGGTGGATGAGTCTCCGAAGTCGCTAGTATCCGCGTCGAGTAATCGTCGGGCGTTTGTCTTGAGGCTGTTTGCGTCGAAGGCCTCGTTGCGGCCAGACGGCAGAAGGCCACGGTCCTCGGCGTATGCCTGGAAGATCAGTCGAAAAAGGATGTGAAGAGTGACACGGTAGGCAAGCGCGAGTCCATCCGCATCGAGTTTCACACCCGCGTTCTTAGCAAGGCGATGTGCGACTTCGACCGCGAGAGGAGGAACGATCTCGCCGTAAATTCGCTCCCGAAGGCGCGCGCCCAACTCTGTCGCGTAACGGGCACTGTCGCGCAACAGTTCGTCCGCAGTGCCCTCGACGACAAGTGCGTTCGCGGAGAACACCAGGGGAAGCAGGGCAGCAAGTTCGGAACCGATGGTCGACAAGTCAATCTCGAAGAAAGTGTCGGCCTGGCCCTTGGACCCAACGCCGACACCGTCGCGGCCAGGGTAGAGCCTGATCTGGTCCTTCCGAAGCACGAGGAGCCACGGAACCCCCTGCCTCGACGCCACCGCCAGGCCGAACGCCACCGGCGAAAGCTGGAAGCGCTGGGTCTTGGTGTCAAAGTGCTCGGAGTCGTCCAGCAGAACTGCAACCGCGCGAGGCGGGTGGCCACCGGTCGAAAGCAATATCGTTCCGTTTGGCCCTGGCGCCGTGCCGAACCCAAGAGCCTCGACAAGCTGCCTACCCCGCTTGCTGAGCAGTGGCTCGGCGCTCTTGCCGAGAGCCTCCCAGTCGGATCGCTTCGGGACATTGCTCGTAATGTGATGCGTCGCAAACAGACCACTATTGGTAAAGCCCACGACACCTGTAGTGTCGTTCGCCTTCCGGAAGGCTGCGTATCGCTCCGTCGCGGCCAGCACGTCAGGTTCAGCAAGCACGGACTGAAGCTGACGCTGAGCCTGCTCGATCGGGAGTTCAACGGCCTGCGCCTGAGGGTCAGGGCCAAACAAGTGAGCGGTTTCGTCGTGAAGTATTGCGATGATGAGCTGGACCTGCGTCTTGCCTTTGCGCGCGTTGAAAATTTCTCGAAGCACTTGCCGGGACGGTGCCGAAGCAGCACGCGCGACAGCAACCTGGAAGCCTCCGAGGTGGTGCGGGTCCGGGCCGAAATAGACCTTCTCAGGAGCAACCCCGTCTGGCGCGGGCGCTACAGTCCACTTCACGGTCTTGTGGGCGCTCAAACGCACAGCTGTACTCCTCCGGCTCACCTACGGGCTGCCCTCGTGCCGCCCGGTCAGAAACCTTATCGGCGTCGGCCGACGGAATGGGGGAAGTGCGGCACCGATCTACCGAATCGACGGAGCTTCACGCGATCCAGTGATTCGTAGCCAACAATGGGCACGTGTCATCCAAGACGAACGGGTTGCCCTACCGCATCCTGAAGCTAGCCACCGATATGTTCGCGCGCGACACCGGATTCAGCGGTCCAGAGATCCACGATCTCTTTGCTGAGTACACGGATGCGCTTGGCCCGTACCAGGGGTGGGGTGGTGGAGCCATGTCACGGTGGCAGATCTTCCAGGCTGGCCTCAAGTCAATGCCGTTGCAGCAGCAGAAGACCTTTCTGCTCGAGCTCTGCAGCTACGACGGTGCCAGCAGGTACGGAATGCCTGCAGACGAGGAGATCGAGAAGCTCCGTTCGCTCCTGTTGGCCGATGGGACGCCGGGCGCCAAAGCAGCCAGCCAAGGCTTGGAAAAGCTTGAGGACTGGCAGGCAGTCACTAAGTCGTGGACGGCGGCGCTGGGCAAGGTGACGTCTGACCCCGACGGCGCGATCACCGCTACTCGCACAACGTTGGAAAGTGTCTGCAAGCACATCTGCGACGAAAGGTCTGTTGCGTACGAGAACTCCTGGGACCTCGCAAAACTGTACAAAGCTGCGGCCTCAGCGATGGAGGTCTCGCCCGACCAGCACTCCGAACAGATCATCAAGCAGATCCTCAACGGTGCTACCACAATCGTCAGTGGTCTTGCCGGAATGCGCAATGCCCTCAGCGATGCTCACGGTCGCGGTAAAGGTTCCGTTGGTCCCGCACCCCGGCACGCGAAGCTCGCGGTCAACGCGGGGTTTGCAATTGCCGGGTTCTTGATCGACACCCACATCGAGAAACCAGCTCGGAAGTCGTGATCTCCGAAGTTCGTCGGTCCATATTCATCGCCCGCATACGCACTGCACGGGACACGTCACCCCCATGTCCCGACAAGCAAAGGTTCTGACGAGCTGCAGAACCGACCGAGACATAACAAGAGGCCAGGCCGCATTTGCGCAACCTGACCTGATGTACCGCTCTGAGCTAAACCGCTCGTGGTGGGCGAAGGGGGACTTGAACCCCCACGTCCCGAAGGACACTGGCACCTGAAGCCAGCGCGTCTGCCATTCCGCCACTCGCCCGTGGCCACCGGAACTCCGGTGTGCATGTCGTCGAACTGGGTGTGTCCGGCGACTGGACGACGATAGCAGCACGCCACGTCCGAAACAAAACTCGATCTCCGACGTTGCATTTGTGCAGTACGTCGGGTTACGTCAGATGCCGAATACACCCCAATGGGACAGGTGTTGCAGACGGTGCACCAGTTGCCTTGGTGGCACAGTTGGCCGTTGATGTCGCTATCATCAAACAAGGCCAGATGCACGGCGACACGCTCTATTGCCGCGAAAGGAGGTCTCGGTGGGGATTCTGCAACGACTGGAACGCAAGCTCGAAGGTGCAGTTGACGACGGTTTTGCCCGTGTCTTCGGTGGTCAGGTGGCCCCGCAGGAGATCGAGAACGGGCTACAGCGAGAAGCCGAGGAGTCGCTCGAGAACCTCGGTGACGGTACGGTCCTTGCGGCCAACAGCTACACGCTGCTGTTCAGTCCCACCGATCATCAGCACATCGCTGCGGAATACGAGCTGAACCGCAAGACTTTCTCGAAGCATTTGGAAAACTTCATCAAGGACAACGGGTGGCAGACCTACGGCAAGGTCGTCGTAGAGTTCGAGCAATCGCCGTCCTTGCACACGGGGATCTTCCGCGCACGCGGCACGGTCAACCCGGACGCGCGGCCCCGCCCGGTGACAGCACGTTCGGAACAGCCGCACGGTGCACCGGTCCCCGGCCCGCCGGCCGGACGCCCGGCCCCCGTTCCCCCACCTACCGACGCCCCCGACCAAGGAGCCCCCAAGATGACTCAGAATCCCGGATACGACCAGCGCAGGGGCGCCGATCCCGCGTACGACCAGTACGGCCAGGGATCGGGACAGCAGGGCGACCAGGGTTACGGCCAACAGGGCTACGACCAGTACGGTCAGCAGCCCGGCTACGACCAGGGATACGACCAGCAGGGCTACGACCAGCAAGGGTACGACCAGGGTTACGGCCAGCAGCCCGGCTACGGACAGCAGGGTTACAGCCAGCAGGGCTACGACCAGCAGTCCTATGGCCAGCAGCCCGGCTACGGACAGCAAGGCTACGAGCAGCAGGGCTACGACCAGCAGGGCTACGGCCAACAACCCGGCTACGACCAGGGCTATGGCCAGCAGCCCGGCTACGGACAGCAGGGATACGACCAGGGCTACGGCCAACAGCCCGCCTACGACCAGGGTTACGGCCAGCAGGGCTATGAGCAGCAGGGCTACGGCCAGCAGGCGTACGGTCAGCAGCCCGCCGGGTACGACTACCAGGGCGGGTACGACCAGGGCTACGGCGCCGGCCGCCCGGCCGCCGGATACGCCCCGTCGTCGATCACCCTCCTCCTCGAGGACGGCAGCAACCGCACCTTCCAGCTGCACGAGGGATCCAATGTGATCGGCCGCGGACAGGACGCACAGTTCCGTCTTCCCGACACCGGCGTTTCGCGCCGGCACGTGGAGATCCGCTGGGACGGCGCGACCGCCATGCTCACCGATCTCAACTCGACCAACGGCACCACCGTCAACGATCTCCAGGTGAACACCTGGGAACTCGCCGACGGCGACCGCATCCGCGTCGGACACTCCGACATCACCGTTCGGTTCCAGTAGACCCGCATACGCCGAGCGCACGCCCACCGCGGGCGCGCGGCGGTCGACACCGGCCAGAGTCCACTCCGGCCGGTTGATACTGAACTGTCATATCCGAATGACCGGGTTCGGCGGATCTGCCCATAAGATGCAGTCGGGTCCGCTCCTTTCGATCGGCGGTCCGACGACTGCTGCCGCGGGTACGACCCGACCGAGACGGAACGCGCTGGAGGTGAACACGACATGCAGGGCTTGGTGCTGCAACTGACCCGCATCGGGTTCCTGTTGTTGCTCTGGTTGTTCGTCTTCGCCGTGATCCGCACCCTGCGCGCCGACATCGCGTCGGCAGGCGGTCTGCGTATGCCCCGGTACTCGGGCGGCTCGGAGAAACGACGCCGCGGTGGTGGCGTCCGCGGCGCGGCCCGCTACCTCGTCGTGACCCACGGAGCACTGGCGAACACTCGGATCAGCCTCGGCCAGCAGCCGGTCCTGCTCGGACGCGCGGACGACTCGACGCTCGTGCTCACCGACGACTACGCCTCCGAACGGCACGCGCGGCTCTCGCGACGCGGCGACGACTGGTACGTCGAAGACCTCGGCTCCACCAACGGCACCTACCTCGATCGTTCCAAGGTGACAACCGCGGTCAAGGTGCCGCTGAACACGCCGATCCGCATCGGCAAGACCGTGATCGAGTTGCGCCCGTGACACTTGTGTTGCGCTACATCGCGCGCAGCGACCGCGGTCTCGTTCGGTCCAACAACGAGGACTCCTTCTACGCGGGTCCGCGCCTGCTCGCACTCGCCGACGGCATGGGCGGCCACGCGGCCGGCGAAGTCGCCAGCCAACTGGTCATCCGCGCGCTGAGCACGCTCGACGACGACGAGCCCGGCGGCGACCTGCTCACCCAGCTCGACAGCGCCACCCGAGCCGGCAACGAGGCGATCGCCGCGCAGGTGCAGGAGTCACCCGAACTCGACGGCATGGGCACCACGCTCACCGCGATCCTCTTCGCCGGTAGCCGAATCGGGTTGTGCCACATCGGCGATTCTCGCGGCTACATGTATCGCGACGGTGCCCTGACCCAGATCACCCGCGACGACACGTTCGTCCAGACCCTCGTCGACGAAGGTCGGATCACCGCCGAACAAGCACACACCCACCCGCAGCGTTCGCTGATCATGCGCGCGCTGACCGGCACCGAGGTCGAGCCGACCCTCACCATGCGGGAAGCGCGCGCGGGTGACCGGTACATGCTCTGCAGCGACGGCCTGTCGGACGTCGTGACCGAGGACACCATCGCCGAGACCCTCGGCTCCATCGCTGACCCCAAGGAGTGCGCGGACCGCCTCATCGAGCTCGCACTGCGCGGGGGCGGCCCCGACAACGTGACCGTCGTCCTCGCCGACGTCGTCGACACCCAGTACGGCGACTCGCGACCGATCGTCGGCGGGGCGGCCGGCGGCAACGAGGAGATCTACACCCCCGATCCCGCCACCGCCGCGGGACGCGCCGCGGCACTACGCCCGCCGCCTGCCGAACCGCAGCGTCCGACGGTGCTGACCGAGGACGAGCCCCCCGCCAAGCAGAAGAGCAAGTACCGCCGCTGGATCGTCGCCGGAGTCGCGCTGGCCGTGATCGCCGCGCTCGTCGTCGGCATCTTCGTCGTCCGCGCCATCGTGCGCAGCAACTACTACGTGGCCGCCGACGACACCGGCGATGTGCTCATCTACCAGGGTTCACCGGAGAAGGTCTTCTTCCTGTCGATGAGCAACCCGGTGCAGCGCGTCTGCGTCGAAGATCTCGACCAGGCGGAACCGAGCTACACGTTCATCTCCTACGACGCCTCCTGCGAGTTCCCGCTCAACGTCGACGACCTGGTGTCGGGACCTGCCCAGTCGGTGAAGAACGTGATGATCCGGGACAAGAGCGAAGAGCAGATCCAGGGCGTCGTCACCGACGAGCTCACCTTCCGCTGCGACAACGCACCCTCGTCGCCCTCCCCCGCGCCGACTCCCCCGGCACCGGCACCGTCGGAGTCGACGCCGAGCACCGATCCATCCGCCCCGGCACCCCGCGCCACCGCGGCGCCGGCACCGGGCATCCCGCAGCAGGGCGCCACCGAATCGGTGGCACCGTCCACCGGCAACGCCGGACCCTCCGACACGCCCGCACCTGACCAGGACGCCGGCATGAGTTGCCGGCAGCAGGTGAGATGACTCAAGCCGCGCCCGCTCCGCACGCCCCGCCACGCCAACCCGCCACGAGCACCGGCCGCAACGCCGAATTGCTGCTCCTGGTGTTCGCCATCGGTCTGGTGACGGTCGCGTTGCTCATCGTCCAAGCCGCCCAGGGCCAGAACCTGACCTGGGACATCCTCAAGTACGTCGCCGCGTACACCGCCCTGTTCGGGGTCGCCCACCTGGTGGTCCGCCGCTACGCGCCCCACGCCGATCCGATCATGCTGCCCGTCGTGGCCGTTCTGAACGGACTGGGCCTGGTGCTGATCCACCGCCTCGACCTCGGCACCGGCAACACCGGGGAGTCGGCGACCGCCACCGAGGCGACCAACAACGCCGACCAGCAGTTGCTGTGGGCGGTCCTCGGCATCGTGGCGTTCTCGGCGGTTCTCATCCTGATCCGCGATCACCGCACGCTCTCGCGGTACGCCTACACGCTCGGCCTCGGCGGACTGGTCTTCCTGATCATCCCGGCGATCCTGCCCAGCGCGTTCTCGGAGATCAACGGCTCGAAGAACTGGATCATCACGCCGTTCTTCTCGATCCAGCCCAGCGAGTTCTCCAAGATCCTGATCATCATCTTCGCCGCGGCGGTGCTGGTGTCCAAGCGTGACCTCTTCATCACTGCCGGACCGCACGTGCTCGGCGTCGACCTCCCCCGCGCCCGTGACCTCGGTCCGCTGCTCGCCGCCTGGGCCATCGCCATCGCGGTGATGGTGGTCCAGAAGGACCTGGGTACGTCGCTGCTGATCTTCGCGACCATTCTGACGATGCTCTACGTGGCCACCTCGCGGGTCGAATGGCTGGTGCTCGGCATCGGCCTGTTCGCCATCGGCGCGGTGTTCGCGTGGTCGATCTTCTCGCACCTGCAGACCCGGGTCTCGGTGTGGCTGAACCCCTTCGAGGACTTCGACGGCTCGGGCTACCAGATCGGGCAGAGCCTGTTCGGTCTGGCCACGGGCGGACTGTTCGGCACCGGACTCGGTTCGGGCCGGCCCAACATCGTGCCGTTCGCCAACACCGACTTCATCATCTCGACCATCGGCGAGGAACTCGGCCTGGCCGGCCTCACCGCGATCCTGCTGCTGTACATGATCTTCATCCACCGCGGGCTGCGGACCGGCATCGCCGTCCGCGACAGCTTCGGCAAACTCCTGGCGACCGGTCTGGCGTTCACCATCGCGATGCAGATCTTCGTCGTCGTCGGCGGCGTCACCAAGTTGATCCCGCTGACCGGTCTCACGACGCCGTTCCTGTCCTACGGCGGATCGTCGCTGCTGGCCAACTACATCCTGGTCGCGTTGCTCATCCGGATCTCGAACGCCGCGCGGGAGCCCGATCCCGGGAAGAAGCGGCCCGCGGCCAAGCCCGTCGAGGCACTGCCGACGCAGGTGGTGAAGCGCCGATGAACAAGCCGATCCGCAATGTGTCGATGGCGGTGATCGTGATGATCATCGCCCTGCTCGCCAACGCCACCTACGTGCAGGTGTTCAAGGCCGACGCCCTCAAGACCGACCCCCGCAACAATCGGGTGCTGCTCGACGAGTACTCCCGGCAGCGCGGCCTGATCACGACCGCCGACGGCACGGTGATCGCGTTGTCGGTGCCGATCGAGAGCCGCCTGAAGTTCCTGCGCCAGTACCCGCGGGAGGGCGCCGAGGCGTTCGCCCCGGTCACCGGTTTCTACTCGTTCCAGTACCTCGCGAGCCAGATCGAGCACTACGAGAACAGCATTCTCAACGGCTCCGACGACCGGCTCTTCGGTCAGCGGTTCATGGACATGTTCTCCGGGCGCGACCCGCGCGGCGGCAACGTCGTCACGACGATCAACCCCAAGGTGCAGCAGGCCGCGTACCAGGCCATGCTCAACGGGCCGTGCGACGGTCCGTGCCGCGGGGCCGTCGTGGCGCTGCAGCCGAACACCGGCAAGATCCTGGCAATGGTCTCGACGCCGAGCTATGACCCCAACCGGCTCGCGAGCCACGACCAGGAGGTCCGCGAGAGCAGCTGGGAGGCGTGGAACCGGCCCGGCGACACCGCGCAGCCGATGCTCAACCGCGCGATCAGCCAGCTCTACCCGCCCGGCTCGACCTTCAAGGTGGTCACCTCGGCCGCGGCCCTGCGCGACAACATCACCCCGAGCATCCGCCTCACCGCAGCTCCGACCTTCCCGTTGCCGGGTACCGACGTCTCCCTCCCGAACTACGGCGGCGAGACCTGCCCCGGGTCGTCGGGCGGAACCGTGTCGCTCGAGACGGCGTTCAAGTACTCGTGCAACACCGCCTTCGCCGAACTGGTGACCGAGAAGATGTCCGACGCGATCCCCAAGTTCACCGAGACCGCGAGCCTGTTCGGCCTCGACCAGCCCGGCCCGGACATCCCGATGCCCGTCGTCGACTCGACGGTCGGGCAGATCCCGTCCCTCGACGTCCTCGCGCAGGCGTCGATCGGCCAGCGTGACGTCCGGCTCACCCCGCTACAGAACGCGATGATCGCCGCGACGGTGGCCAACGGAGGTGTGCGCATGCAGCCGTACCTGGTCGACAAGTTGCAGGCCGCGGACCTGCGGACCCTGCAGACCACACCGCCGACGGCCAACAAGCCGATCACGCCCGAGCAGGCCGCCGAGCTGACGTCGATGATGATCGAGTCGGAGCGATCGACGGCCGGCGCGGGCGGCCCGGTGTCGATCGCGTCGAAGACCGGTACGGCGGAGAGCGGATCGAGCACGGACACCCCGTTCTCGTGGTACATCGCCTTCGGACCGTCGTCGAACGCACAGATCGCGGTGGCCGTCGTGGTGGAGAATGGACAATTCGGCGCGGACTCGGTCGGAGGGACCGTCGCGGCGCCGATCGGACGAGAAGTGATCAACTCACTGGTGGGAGGTGGCAGTCGATGAGCCTGCAGAACGGCACCACCATCGGCGACCGGTATCGACTCATCCGCCTGATCGCCACGGGCGGCATGGGCCAGGTGTGGGAGGCGCTCGACACGCGCCTGAATCGTCGCGTCGCGGTGAAGGTCCTCAAGGCCGAGTACACCAGCGATCCGGAGTTCATCGCGCGGTTCCGCGCGGAGGCCCAGACCACCGCGAAGCTGAACAACCCCGGGATCGCGAACGTCTTCGACTACGGCGAGACCCCGGACTACAACGGCGGCGATCCGCTGGCGTACCTGGTGATGGAACTCGTCGACGGTGAGCCGCTGAACTCGGTCATCTCCCGCCTCGGGCGGTTGTCGCTGACCAACACGCTCGACATGCTCGAGCAGACCGGCCGCGCCCTGCAGGCCGCGCACAGCCAGGGACTCGTCCACCGCGACGTCAAACCCGGCAACATCCTGATCACCCCCGTCGGCCAGGTGAAGATCACCGACTTCGGCATCGCCAAGGCCGTCGACTCCGCCCCGGTCACCAAGACCGGGATGGTCATGGGTACCGCGCAATACATCTCTCCGGAGCAGGCGACCGGCGACGAGGCGACCGCGGCGTCGGACGTCTACTCGCTCGGCGTCGTCGGCTACGAGGCCCTCACCGGGCGTCGTCCGTTCCTCGGCGACGGCGCGATCACCGTCGCGATGAAGCACATCCGGGAGGCACCGCCACCCCTGCCGACGAACCTGCCGTCCGGGGTCCGCGAGCTCATCGAGATCACGATGGCCAAGGACCCGCGGCAGCGCTACGCGAACGGCGGCGAGTTCGCCGACGCGGTCGCCGCCGTGCGTGCCGGGCGTCGTCCGCCGCGACCGGGTGCGATCGCCGGTGCCGCGGCAGGCGCAGCGGGAGCCGCCGCGCTCGGCGCCGCAGTCGCTCGTGGGGCCACCCCGACGGGTGCGGCCTCGCGGCCGGTGACCCCTCGGCCGACGTCGCGGACCGCGGTGGCGCCACCGCCGCCGGACAACAGCTGGACCACCGGTCAGAAGGTCCTGGCCGGCATCGCGGCCGCCCTTCTCGTCGGTGCCATCGGGCTCATCGGGTTCTATCTGGTGAACAGCGGGAACGGGGACGCGGCGACACCACCGCCGCCGTCGACGACGGTCGTCGAGACCACGACCGCGGTGGAACCGACGGAGGAGCCCGACGAGCCGACCACGACTCGACGCACGACCCGTACGACCACCAGCGAAGAGACGTCCAGCGAAGAAACGACGACGGAGACGACCACGCCGCGTCAGCAGACCGACACCTCCGAGCCGCCGCCGGACCCCGGTGCCGCCACCGGCACCCCGTGTTTCCCCGGCGTACCGTTCTCACCGCTGTGCTGATGGTGCTGTGTGTACGAGCCGTGCGTTTGAGCCGATAGTTTCCGATTGACCCGTTCTGACCACAGATCCTGAGGGGCGAACCACCGAGGCCGATGTCGACACCACACCACCTCTCCGACCGCTACGAACTCGGCGAAACGCTGGGTTTCGGTGGCATGTCCGAGGTGCACTACGCGCGCGACCTGTTGCTGCACCGCGACGTCGCGGTGAAGGTGCTGCGTGCCGACCTCGCCCGTGACCCGTCGTTCTATCTCCGGTTCCGCCGCGAGGCCCAGAACGCGGCGAAGCTGAACCACCCCACGATCGTGCAGGTCTTCGACACCGGCGAGGCCGAGACCGAGGACGGCCCGTTGCCGTTCATCGTCATGGAGTACGTCGACGGCGACACCCTCCGAGATGTGTTGCGCGCCAACGGCCCCATCTCGCCGCGACAGGCGATGACGTGGATGGCCGATGTCGCCGCGGCGATGGACTTCTCGCACCGCAACGGGATCGTCCACCGAGACATGAAGCCGGCGAACGTGATGATCGACAAGTCCGGCGCCGTCAAGGTCATGGACTTCGGCATCGCCCGCGCGATGAGCGACTCGACGTCGACGATGACCCAGACGTCCGCGGTCATGGGTACGGCGCAGTACCTGTCGCCCGAACAGGCCCGTGGCATCAAGGTCGATCCGCGCAGCGACATCTACTCGATGGGGTGCGTGCTCTTCGAACTGCTCACCGGCGAGCCACCGTTCACCGGGGACTCGCCGGTGGCGGTCGCACACCAGCACGTGCACGAGGATCCCCCGTGGCCGTCGCACGTCCGGCCGGAGATCCCGCGCGAACTCGATTCCGTCGTCCTCAAGGCGATGAGCAAGAACAAGGACAACCGGTATCAATCAGCGGCCGACCTGCGCGCCGATCTGATCCGGGTGCTCGCCGGTGGCAAACCGTCGGCGCCGATGCTGCTCTCGGACGAGGAACGCACCGAGTTCATCGACACCGGACCGCGCCGGCCCACCCGGACGGAGACGACCGGTCCGCGTCGGCCGATCGCGGGCCGCACCTCGAACGGCAACGGCGGAAACCACCGGCGTGACGAGGACACCGAGGAGACACCCCGACGCCGCTCACGGCTCCTCATGGCCGGCGCGCTGCTCGCCGTCGTGGTGCTCGTCGGAGGTCTCTTCCTGTGGTCGCCGTGGGGTTCGGGCTCGGCGGCGCAGGTGTCGGTGCCGGCGGTCTCCGGACTCAGCTCCGACGACGCGCAGGCCTCGTTGGAACGGGCCGGCTTCGAGGTGCGTGTGCTCGAGGAACCGAGCCTCGACGTCGGTGTCGGTCTCGCCACGCGGTCGACCCCGGGTGAGGGCGTGATGGCGGCCGAGGGCTCCGAGGTCGCGCTCTATGTCTCGACGGGTCCTCAGCGTGTTCGATTGCCGTCGGATCTCGTGGGCAAGACGCCGGCCGAGGCGTTGGATCAGCTCAAGGTGCTCGGGTTCACCAACGTGCGAACCGACCGCGTGGACTCGACGACCGAGATGAAGGACAAGGTGGTCTCGACGGCACCGGCCGTCGGCGCCGAGGTCCCGGTCAACGGTGCGGTCGTCGTCAACGTGGGCAACGGCCCGCGCGAGGTGACGGTCCGCGACGTCGTCGGCATGTCCGAGAGCCAAGCACGAGCCGTGCTGGAAGAGCTCGGGATGATGGTCGTCGTGGTCGCGGCCGACTCCGAGCGTCCGGCCGGTGAGGTCATCAGCACCTCACCAGGTCCCGGGTCGACCACAGAGCAGGGCAGCACCGTGCAGATCAGCGTGTCGCGGGGCAACCTCTTCACCGTCCCGAACCTCCGGGGCAAGACGCCTGCCGAGGCCCAGGCCGATCTCGAGCGGGCCGGCTGGGAGCGGTCGACGCTGACGCGGCAGACCCGCAACGTGCCGCTCGGCAGCCCCGACGACGGTCGCGTCGTCGGCCAGGAGCCGAATCCCGGGTCCCAGGCCCGCAAGAGCGGTTCGATCACGATCATCGTCGGCCAGGCGAGCCTGCTGCCCAACTGATCGTCTCTGCTGGTTGAGCCGGCACCGAGCGGAGCGAGGAGCCGAGTCGAAACCACTTCGGTGACCTCGCCGCCGAAGTCAGCCGACCGCGGTCGCCATCTCGGCTTCGAGGGCGGCCACGCGGGTCTCGTCGATCTCGATCCCACATGTCTTGAGCCAGTTGGCGAGCATCCGGTGACCGCCCTGGGTCAGGACGCTCTCCGGGTGGAACTGCACGCCGTGGATGGGTAGTTCACGGTGGGCCATCGCCATCACGATGCCCGACTCGGTGCGTCCGGTGACGACGAGTTCATCAGGGATCGTCTCGGGGAGCACCGTCAGCGAGTGATAGCGCGTGGCGGTGAACGGATCCGGCAGTCCTTCGAGCACGCCCGCGTCGTCGTGGAAGACCAGTGAGGTCTTGCCGTGCAGGAGTTCGGGTGCGCGGTCGACGGTGCCGCCGAACGCCGCACCGATCGCCTGGTGTCCCAGGCACACGCCCAGCAGCGGCAGTTCCTGTTCGGCGGCGACACGGACCATCGGCATCGTCGCACCGGCCCGCTGCGGCGTGCCGGGACCGGGGCTGAGCAGGACGCCGTCGAATCCGGCAACGGCCTCGCGCAGATGGTCGGGATCGGCCGGGGTGAGTTGCGGGTCGTCGTTGCGCCACACGACGGCCTCGACGCCCAGCTGGCCCAAGTACTGGACCAGGTTGTAGACGAAGCTGTCGTAGTTGTCGACCACCAGAATGCGACTCACGCGAGAAAGGCTACCGCCGAAGCGGGTGGTCGGCGTCGGCGACCTGGTGAGATACCGTAGATCTCGAGTGTTTGCCAGTGGCGGGGACGAGCTCACCTTCTCCCGCCCGCGTACGACCGCCCCGGCGGTGCCGCACAACGGAGGAAGTCATGCCGAAGTCAAAAGTCCGGAAGAAGACCGATTACACCATCAACCCGGCCAGCCGGACGCCGGTCAAGGTCAAGGCCGGCCCTTCGAGCACCATCTATGTAGGCGTCATGCTCGGCTTGATGGTGCTGGGTCTCGCCTGGCTCGTCGTCTACTACCTGGCCGCCACGCCCACCGCGTACGGCGGCGAGGGCCAGGTCCTGCACTGGATGGCCGAGCTCAACTCGTGGAACTTCCTGATCGGTTTCTCGCTGATGGTGGCGGGCCTGTTGATGACGATGCGTTGGCGGTAGACGCCGACGGTCGTTCGCGTGTCGAATGCGCTGAGCTGCTGAAACACACGCGTGTAAGTTATCCACACTGTGGAAATCACATGTGTGTAAGTCATCCCCATTGTGAGTAACTCCTGTGGATAACTCTGAGGTCTCTTTCACACATGCGTGGGCAACCCCCGTCGGCGCCGGTCTGGCCGGCTGCCTCGGCGGCGTCGCGTTGGTGGTGGCGGCGGTCGTCGCCGCTGCCGATCCGGCCGGCATGGTCCTGATGGGCGTCGCCGGGATTCTTCTTCTCGTGCTCGGCGCCTACACCCTGCTGGTGCGTCCCCGACTGGCCATCACATCGGGGCTGACCCCCGCTCTGGTCCTCGGGACCTTGCGAGGCCACCGGACGTACCCCCCGGAACGCATCGAACGGATTCGGACGCTGTCGATCCGTCGGGTCGGCCGGCGGGTCGGACAGCTGGAGATCGACGTTCTCGACGACGACGCAGCCGGCACGACCGCGCACGACCGCGGCGTCGGCCCTCGCGACGACACCCGACTCGTGGTCTTCAGCCGCTGGGACCTCGGGACCGACCTGCCGACCGTGGTCGACGCGCTGCGCGACGCCGGCTTCGTCGTCGACGAGGGATAGGTCGCGCCGCAGCTCAGCGGATGTAGACGAGCCCGTCGTACGCGACGCCCGCGCCGATGCTGAGCCCCAGCGCCACGACGAACAGTGCGGCGAGCGCGATCCAGCCGACGCGACTCGCGGCCTGGGGAGTCCGACGACCCGCGGGCAGCACGGCGTCGGGGAGGTACACGACGGCCGCGGTGGCGGCCGCTCCGAAGGCGAGCCCGCCGAGATGCCCGAGGACCGAGATGCCGGGCAGGGAGAACGACAGCACCACGTTGAAGCCGATGATGAGCAGAACCGGGACCGGGGACACGCGGGCCTTGAGGATGATCACGAGCATCGCGCCCATGAGTCCGTAGATGGCTCCGGAGGCTCCGGCGGTCAGGGCGCGGTCGTCCTCGAAGAGCATGACGGCAGCGCTGCCGCCGAGCAGTGCGATCGAGTAGACGGCCAGGTATCGGCCGATGCCGAGGGCGAGTTCGAGATCGCGGCCGAGGATGTAGAGCGACAGCATGTTGACGGCCACGTGCATGACGCTGAAATGCAGGAAGCCCGCGGTGAGGAGACGCCAGTACTCGCCGGCCGCGACGTCGCTCTTGAGGAGGTCGCCGGCGCCGAAGATCGCCGCACCGCCGGGATCGCCCACTCCGGCCTGGAGAACGCACAGCGCGAAGATCAGCAGGTTGACCGCGATGAGCGCGTACGTGGCGTAGGGCTGCGTCGGGGCCGTGCGGGTGCGCGCCATCACGGGGACACCGCGGCGTGGGCCGCCGAGCGACGGCGACCGTTGCACGCCGTCGTTGCGGAGGCATTCGAGACAGTGCTGGCCGACCGATGCCGGACGCAGGCACTCGGGACACGCCGGCCGTCCGCACCGGCTGCAGGACAGGCCGGTGGGACGGTCGGGATGCCGGTAACACACCGCCCGCTGCGGGGCGGTGTGTTCCGGAGAGGTCAGTTGACCTCGATCTTCTCGATGACGACCTCGTCGAGCGGGCGGTCGCTGCGGTCGGTCGACGTCGTGGCGATCGCGTCGACGACCTGCTGCGAAGCCGGATCGGTGACCTCACCGAAGATGGTGTGGCGACGGTTGAGGTGCGGGGTCGGGCCGACGGTGATGAAGAACTGCGAGCCGTTGGTCCCCGGGCCGGCGTTGGCCATCGCGAGCAGGTACGGACGGTCGAACTGCAGCTCCGGGTGGAACTCGTCGCCGAACTGGTAGCCGGGGCCGCCCATGCCGGTTCCGGTCGGGTCGCCGCCCTGGATCATGAAGCCGGAGATGACGCGGTGGAAGACCGAGCCGTCGAAGAACGGGCCGGAGTTGCCGCCGGACGCGTTGGGCTTGCTGTACTCCTTGCTGCCGTCGGCCAGCCCGACGAAGTTCTCGACCGTCTTGGGTGCGTGGTTCGGGAACAGGTCGACCTTGATGTCGCCGCGATTGGTGTGGATGACTGCGGAGCTTTTCGGTGTAGTCATCCCTCCATCCAACCACTCACCCGGATCCGCTGGTCGGGACACGGCCCCGAGGTGCGCAGATGCACCGGGCGGGGTGGCAGCGGCGCACACCGGCTGGCACTCTTGAGCCCATGTCCAAGAACTACCTCTTGACCGCGCTGGGTGTGGTCGCCGCGTCCGTCACCGCCGCCGTCGTCGTCGGCTCGCTGCGTCGCGCCCGACGCGTGGTGGCCCCGGTGTCCCCGACCGTCCCGCGGATCGAGGAGGTCCGCGAGGCGCTCGCCGAGAGCACCGAGACGCAGGCTTCGTGACCCGCCGCGGCCGACGCGACACCGGGCCGCTCGCCACGCACGGGTAATTTGGTCTCGTGACCTCAGACGACGAGCGCTCCCCGAACCCGCCGCCGGGGTCCGGCGGCGCAGACGACCGGACCCGCGAGTCCTGGTTGGCGCCCGAGAGCTCCGCACCGACGAGCAACCCGGCGCCGTGGGAACGGTCCCCCGCACGACCTGCGGGCTCGCCGACCTCGTCGCAGGGAGCCGACGCTCCCGACCGTTCCGAAGGCCGGCCGGCGCCCCGCGGTGACTTCGCGCCGCCGCCGGGGGGTCGACCGCCCACCAGATCCGGGCCCCCGCCGGGTCGGCGACCGGCCCCGCCGCGCGGTGACTCGTTCGGGACGTCTGGTCCCTCCGGGGGACCGCACCCGCCCGGTGCGCCGCGTCCGCGGCCGAACGGCCCCGGGCCCGCGCCGGCCGGGCCGGTGGCGGGCGCCAACCCCACCGTGCAGCGCCCAGGCGGCAATCCGCCCGGCCCGGGTCCGCGACCGCCGATGCCATCCGGTCCGCCCGGACGCCGACCCCCGCCCGGTCAACGTCCGGGCCCGGGAGGAGCGTCGTTCGCCAAAGGCACTCCGCCGCAAGGCAATAGGCCCACAGATGGCTCCCGTCCACCCTTCGCCGGACCCCGGCCGGGTGCAGCCCCGGGCGGACGACCCGACTCCGCCGGTCGGGATTCCGACCGGGACGATCACGCGACACAGGTGGTGGGTGCGGGCGGGCTGGCAATCGGTCTGTCCGGCGATCCGTCCCCTAATACCCGCGTCGTGGACGGTCCCGGCACGGCCGGCGCACCTGCCGCCGACCGCCCGGACACCGAGACCTCGGGCCCTGCCTCCCCGGCGACCCAGGCCTATTCAGCAGTCGAACCCGCCAGAAGTTCGGAGGACAGCGTGGCTCCCCAGTCCGGTGCCGGTCCGCGCGTCAATCGGATGGCGTTGTGGGCCCTGGCGTTGTCGATCCTCGGGATCACCTTCATCGTGGGACTGGTCCTCGGATACCGTGCGCGCACCCAGATCCGGCAGCGTCGCGAGGCGGGTCTCCCCTTCGCCACCGCCGCCATCTGGGTCGGCTGGGCCTACGCCGGGGTCTTCGTCTTCGGGCTGCTCGTCTACGGGTGGATTCTGTTCATCGCCTGAGCCGGACTCACAAGCGGCGAGCCGCCCATCCGGCCCCTGAGGAGCGAACACGTCACCCCGCCCCCTGAGGAGCGAGGTTGCGAGCGTCTCGAAGGGTCCGCCGCGCCGGCAGCACGAACACGGCCGCGAGGAGGGCGCACACGAGAAGACCGGCCGTGAGGAGGTACGTGTCGGCGATCGCCGAGGCCAACTCGGGCGCAGCGTCGATGCGTTCGGCGGGACTCAATGACATCGCACCCGCCACTCCCCGACCGTCGACCGCCGTACTGCGCGAATTCATCAGGGCCGCAATGGTGGCCGTGATCGCGGCCGACGCCAGCGCGACGGCGAACTGGTTCGAGGTCGTGAGGATGGTCGTGCCGCCCGGGGTGTCTGCGCTCTCGAGGTCGCGGGTGGCGGCCGTCATGGTGGGCAGCATCGTCGCGCCGACACCGATCCCCATGAGAGCGAGGATCGCGACGACGGCCGGGTAGGGGGTCGACTCGTCGAGCAGCGTGGCCATCAGAATCATCGCCGTCGTCGACAGCACGATGCCGCACATCGCAACCCGTCGCGGGTCCACGGAATCGGCGACCCGCGTGGCGATCTGGAGAGTGATGCCGCTCAGGAGCGCGGGGAGGACGAACAGCATGCCCGCGGTCGTGGCCGAATCGGACCGGACCGACTGGACGTAGATGGGCAGGATCGTCATCGACCCGAAGTACGCCCCGGCGAAGAAGATCATCACCACGACGCCACCGCGTAGACGCGCGTGCGCCAGCAACCGGAGATCCAGGACGGGCGTGCGGCTGCGCAGCGATCGTCGGACGAAGTAGCCCAGGAGGACCAGGCCGATACCGACCGGGACAAGTATCGATGCCGCGAGCAGCGACCCGGTGTCCCCGGCGCGGGACAGGCCGAGAACCAGGAACGCCCCGCCCAGTGACAGCGCCGCCACGGCTCGCAGGTCGATTCGCGGCACGCCGCGCGTGGCGGTTCGGGGGAAGAACCGCCACGCCAGGACCGCCGCGATCAGGCCGAGGGGCACGTTCACCGCGAAGACGACACGCCAGCTGCCGTGGTCGACGAGTACGCCGCCCAGCACCGGACCGAGCACGGGACCGACGAGGGTGGGCAGTCCCAGGATGGCCATCATCCGACCGCGCAGCGCCTCCGGCACCGCCTGCAGCGCAATGGCCATGCCGACGGGTTGCAGCATCCCACCACCGAGCCCCTGGAGTGCACGAAAGACGATGAGACTGCCGATGTTCCAGGACAGGGCGGTGAGGAGCGAACCGAGAACGAAGACCAGGAGGGCCGCGCAGTAGACCCGTCGGCCGCCGAAGCGGTTGCTGGCGTAGGCCGACAGCGGCATGACCGCGACAAGGGCCAGTGCATACGCGGTGGTCACCCACTGCACGCTGGACAGCGGCGCGTCGAATTCGGTGGTCAGTTGCGGGAGCGCGACGGTCACGACCGTCACGTCGAGCATCACCATGAGAGTCGGGACGACGAGGATGAGGCCGATGCGCCGGCTCGCCGGGTCGAGTGTGGTCACGACGACGAGCACACAACCTCAAGTTCAGTTGAAGTCAAGGGCGGTGTGAAATCCCGCGTCTTGGGGCAAGGTGGAGAGATGCCGGACAACGAGAAGCCCACCTGGACCACGACCGACGACGAAGTGAAGGCCGACCCCGACATGCGGAGCGACCCCGACGAGAATGACGGGCCGGCCTCGGCACTGCCCACCGCAGGGGACACCGAGATCGGCGAGACCGACCGAATCCGGGAAGACAAGGCGTCTTACGACGGAGCACAGCCACCGGCCGACCACACTGATGAGGGTCACGCGGTCGGCGGATCGGAGGGCACGACCGATGGCCAGTGACACCCCCTCCGGACAGAAACGCACCATCGTCCTCACCGGCGCCAGCGACGGGATCGGCGCAATTGCAGCGCGATCCCTGGCCGGACCCGACACCGATCTCGTCCTCGTCGGACGCTCGGCGAAGAAGCTCGCGCCGATCGCCGCCGAGACGGGTGCGCGGCAGTTCACCGCCGACTTCTCCGCACTCTCGGAGGTGCGGGATCTCGCCGCCGAGATCAACTCCGCCGTCGGAACCATCGACATACTCATGAACAACGCGGGCGGGACGTTCGACGCGTCGCACCGCACGTCCGACGGGCACGAACCCAACTTCCAGATCAACCATCTCGCACCGTTCCTGCTGACCCACCTGCTGCGGGACCGGTTGGCCGCTGCCCCACAATCGCTCGTCCTGAACACGTCCAGCGTCGGCAACCTCTTCGGAAAGGTCGACCTCGACGACCTGGATTTCGAGAAGCGACGGACCCTCGCGATGCGGCCCTACGGTACGGCCAAGCTGATGAACATCCTGTTCACACGGGGGATCGCGCATCGCTGGACCGGTGACAAGATCTATTCCGCCGCAGTGCATCCCGGTCCGGCGGCGACGAGCTTCGGCCGCGACTCACGGTTCGTCGGGCTCGCCTACCGGTCTCCGCTGACGCGCCTGGTGACCATCACCCCCGAGCAGGGAGCTGCCCCGCTCATCGCCCTGGCCGAGCGCGGCGCCGACCCGACGGTCAACGGTGTGTACTTCGATCGCCACAAGGCCAATGGTCGGGAGAACCGTCAGGCCCATGACCAGAAGCTGATCGACGGGTTGTGGCAGCGATCGGCGGAACTCACCGGTTTGACGTGACCTGACCCGTCTCCAACGGCCTGACCTGGGCCGTGGCCGAAGCCGCGGTTGTTCTCTACGTTGGCGGTCGGAGACCGACACCGTCTACCTGGACACAGGAGGTTCAGATGACACGCAACATCCTCTTCATCATGACCGGCGCCGGCAGCTGGACGCTGAATGACGGCTCGAGCCACAAGACCGGGTTCTGGGCCGAGGAGGCCGTCGCGCCGCTGGAAGTGTTCCGCGCAGCCGGCTACAAGGTGACCGTAGCCACTCCGAACGGCGCGAAACCACCCGTCGACGAGACGAGCCTCGCGGTCGAGAGCATCGGCACACCTGAGCGCGCCGCGGAGATCCGCCACGTCGTGGAGACCGCTCCGGAGCTGCAGAAGCCGATCGCGCTCACCGACGTTCGCATCGCCGACTACGACGCCGTGTTCGTGCCGGGCGGCCACGGACCCATGGAGGACCTGGCCGTCGACGCGGACGCGGGAGCTCTGCTGATAGCGGCCGACGAGGCGCAACTGCCGCTCGGAATCGTCTGTCACGGTCCGGCGATCCTGTTGGCGGCGAACAACTCCGACGGCGTCAACGCGTTCGCCGGCCGCACGGTGACCGGCTTCAGCAACGCCGAGGAGGAACAGGCCGGGCTCGCCGACAAAGCTCCCTGGCTCCTCCAGGATCGGCTCACCCAGGCGGGGTTCAAGGTCACCCTCGCCGAACCGTGGACGGTCCACATCGAGACCGACGGCAACCTGCTGACCGGCCAGAATCCCGCGTCGTCGGAATCCTTGGCACGCACCCTGCTGGATCGCCTCGAGAACGTGCCGCAGGGTTCCAAGTAGCAGGGCACTCACCACCGAGCGCGACGCCTGCCCCACACGGGGGCAGGCGTCGCGCTCGTTCTCAGTGCCGAGAGTCGTACGGCAGCAACGCCATCTCTCGCGCGTTGCGGATCGCCGTGGCGACCTGGCGCTGCTCCTGCGGGCTCAGCCCCGTGAGGCGTCGGCTGCGGATTCGGCCCTTGTCGGACAAGAACTGCCGTAGCAACGCGACATCCTTGTAGTCCACGGGATTCCGCCCGTCGACCCGCACACCCTGTGCGATGAGCAGGTTCCGTTTGCGCTTCGCCGGCACTTCCTCGCGCTGACGTTGTCTTCTGTTGGCCATCACTGTTCCTCGTTCTCGTGGGTCCGGATCACCAGCTGGACTTCTGGATTCCGGGTAGTTCGCCGCGGTGCGCGAGTTCGCGGAACCGCACGCGCGACAGGCCCGCCTTGCCGATGTACCCGCGGGGCCGGCCGTCGACGGCGTCCCGGTTGCGCAGTCGAGTCGGACTGGCGTTGCGCGGCAGCCGTTGTAGGCGTCGTAGCGCTTCCGAACGCTCCTCGGGCGTCGAACTGGCTGCGACGCTCGCGCGCTTCAGTTCGGCGCGGAGGTCGGCATACCGCGCGACGACCTCGCGGCGCTGTTCGTTGCGGACGATCTTGGACTTCTTGGCCATCAGCGGTCCTCTCGGAAGTCGACGTGGGCGCGGGCGATGGGGTCGTACTTGCGCAGCACCATCCGGTCGGGATCGTTGCGGCGGTTCTTCCGAGTCACATAGGTGTATCCGGTCCCGGCGGTGGAACGCAGTTTGACGATGGGCCGGATCTCGTTGCGCGCCATCAGACCTTCTCCCCTCGGGCACGAATCTTGCGCAGCACCGACTCGATGCCGTGCTTGTCGATCGTCGAGATCCCCTTGGCGCTCACGCGCAGCGTCACGTACCGCCCCTCGCTGGGCACGTAGTAGCGGCGGCGCTGGATGTTCGGATCCCACCGGCGTGAGGTCCGCTTGTGCGAATGCGACACCTGCTTGCCGAAGCCGGGTACTCGACCGGTGACCTGGCACCTCTTGGACATGCTGCCTCCTGTTCTTATCGACAATGATTGGCATTAACTGTGCGGCCACGGTACCGTCGTCGAAACACAAATGGAAATCATTCTCAATAGAACGGAGTGGAGTCGTGCTCGACGATCAATCCGCGAACCACCCGCAGGACGCCCCGGGCGACCAACGGACCCCGGTCGTGCTGGTCACCGGGCTCGACGTGTCGTCGATCCACCGGGTGGGCGACGCGTTGGAGTGCGGCGGCGTCGGCAGCGTCCAGGTCCACCACGACCTGACACAGGTCGAGGATGGCCGCGTCGTCCGGACCCTCAGCTGGCGGGGTCCCGACGGTCGCAGCCAGCATGACGTCTGCATCGTGGAACTGGCCCACGGCTGCATCTCGTGCACTCTTCGCGAGGACCTGCTCCCTCTGCTGCGGCGGCTGCATCGTCGACCGTCGGTGAACCGGATCGTCCTCACACTCGATCCCGTCCTCGAACCCGAGCAGGTCGCCTGGTCGATCGAGAACGTCATCGTCTCGGACATGCCGGGGTTCGACGACGTCCCGGCGGCGGCCGACGTCCGCGTCGATCTCACCGTTGCCTGTGTGGCCGAGGAGGATTGGCTGACGTCGGCGACCGGCGATCTGTCTCTTGCCGAAGGCGGGCACGTCGCACTCGACGACGACCGCACCCTCGCTCAGGTGGCGGTCGGTCAGGTCGCCTTCGCCGACGCGCTGGTGGTCGCGGCATGCGACCCGACCGTCCGCGACGCCTGGGCGTCCGCGCGACTCGTCGCCGTCCTCAAACGGTTCGCGCCGAACGTCCCGATGATGTTCGAGTTGCCGCAGCGCCCGATCACACCCGTCCTGGCCGAGCAACTGCTCGCCGCGGCACCGCCCCGTTCACGTCGCGGACGCATCGACGGTCCGCACGACCCTCTCCTGGCGGGCGAACCGCCACTGGAATCCGACTGCGGGGTCACGTGGGTCGAGTTCCACAGCGATCGACCGCTGCACCCGGGTCGCTTCCACGAGGCGATCGACGCCCTCCTCGACGGGGTCGTCTGTGCCCGCGGGCGACTCTGGATCGCCACCCAGCCCGACGAGGCGCTCTGGCTCGAGTCGGCCGGCGGCGGACTGCGCGTCGCGCACGGAGGTCCCTGGCTCGCCTCGATGACCGATGACGAACTCGCGCAAGTACCCGACGAGCGTCGGGCTCTCGGTGCACTGCGCTGGGACGAGACCTTCGGCGACCGGCACACCTCGCTCGTCGCGCTCGTCCATCAGGGCGACCCCGCCGAGATCGAGGAGGCCCTCCGCGGCGCCTGCCTGAACGAGGTCGAATTCGCTGCCGGACAACAGTTCTGGTCGCACTTCGACGATCCGTTCGGGCAGTTCCACGCCGACCCGTGCGATGACCTCGACGTCGGCGAGTCGACCGTGGACGCATTCCCCGGCGTCGACGCTGATCCCCGGGACAACTGAACCCGCACCGACCCACATCTCACCGGAAGGCACCCACATGAAGAAGGGCATCCACCCCGATTACCACCCCGTCGTCATCCGCGACGGATCGACGGGCAAGGAGTTCCTCACCCGATCGACGGCGACATCGTCGACGACCGTCACCTGGTCCGACGGCAACGAGTACCCGCTCATCACCGTCGATGTCACCAGCGACTCGCACCCGTTCTACACCGGGGTCAACACGATCCCCGACGTCGCCGGCCGGGTCGAGAAGTTCCGCCGGCGCTACGCGCACCTGGACAAGAAGAGCGACTGAGGGTCATCGTCGGACGACGTCAGTTCTTGTCGTCCTTCGGTTTCCCGTTCCCCTTGTTCTCGCTGTTGCCACCGCCGCCGTCGCCACCGCCGCCGTCGCCACCGCCGCTGTTGCCACCGCCGCTGTTGCCCCGCCCGTTTCCGCCGCTTCCGGCCGGTCCCTCCTCGCGCTGGGGCGTGTCGGTCTCCGTCGCGCCCGTGGGGACAGGGATCGGCGCGGGCACGTCGACCGTGCTCGGCGGCGGAGTCGGCCGGGATTCAGTGGTCGAGGACTCGGCGGCCGGCAGGGAGGTCGGGGTCGCCGGAACAGGTGTGTCGTCGTCGGATCCGGTGGCGATGACGACGACCGCGACGAGCAGGGCGGTCAGCAGAGCGGCGGCGCCACCCAGCACGGCCATCGACGTTCGACGTCGGGACCGGTTCGGCCCTCCCGGAAGCGGAGCCGTCCCCGAGGCGTTCCGAGGTGGTGGGATCAGTGTCGGCATCGGCGCCGTGAGCCGACTCGTCCCCGCTTCCGTGCCCGTGTTGTCGGTATGTCCGGCCAGCGCCGCGCTCATCGCCGCAGCACTCGGAAACGGCACGGTGTCACCCGGACGCATGGCCCGGTCGATCGTCTCGCGCAGTGCCGGCGCGACATCCGGACGGATGTCGGCCAGCAGTGGCGGCGGCGCGTGCAGGATCGCGTGCGCGACGGCGGCAGGGTTGTCGTGGTCGTACGCTCGGCGACCCGTCAGAGCCTCATATGCGACGACCGCAGCCGCGTAGAGATCGTCGGCCGGTGTCGCCGCCCGGCCCAACACGCGACCGGGACTGAGGTAACAGATGGTTCCGACCACTTCTCCCGTCGCCGTGTGCGCCATCCCGGCCGTCTTGGCGATGCCGAGATCGGCAACCTTCACCCGGTCGCCGGACATCAGCAAGTTCGCGGGTTTGATGTCGCGGTGCAGCACCCCGGCGGAATGGGCGGCGTACAGGGCGGCCAGGACGTCCTCGAGGATCGCGGCGACGCGGTGGGGCGGCAACGGCCCGCCGACCATGAGATCGCCGACCGTTGTGCCACTCAGCCGTTCCATCACGATGTACGGCGTCCCGTCGTGCTCGCCGAAATCGTGGACGGCGACGATGTTGGGGTGGTTGAGCGCGGCGGCCGCCCGCGCCTCTGCAATGAACCGGTCACGTGCGACCGTCGGGGTCTCCGGCTCTGAGCGCAGTAGCTTGATGGCGACCGACCGGTGGAGTCGCCGGTCCCACCCGTCGTGGACCACCGCCATGCCACCGCGTCCGAGAACTCCCCGGATCTCGTAGCGTCCGTCGAGCAGGTCTCGGTCCACCTGTTCACGGTAGCGGGTGTCATTCCCGGCCATCGTCGACCCGGAGCCGGAGTCGGACGGCGTGATCTCAGCCCGGCAGCAACCCGTCGACCAGCGCGTCGACGATGTCGTCGACCGGCACATCCGGGAGCAGCGGACCGGTCAGCTGGTCCAGCAGGAGGCCGTCGACGGCGTAGTGGAAGAGGGCGATCTCCCGGGCCGTCCCCGGCAGGCCGGCTTGTTCGTTGAACGCCACGTCCCCGGCGAACCCGGTCCGACGCCATTCCCCGATGATCTCCGCGACCTCAGGGCGTCGAATTCCTTCCAACCGGAGTTCGATCAGTGCGATGGTGACGGTCCGGTTCACCATCAGGCGCTCGACGATGTTGCGGAGATACTCGGCGAACAGCTCCCGCGTCGGTGTCCGTCCGACCCGCTCGGCGATGAACTCGTCACTCGGTGCCAGTCGCTCGTAGATGCGCTCCACCAATCCGGTGAGAAGTGCTGAGCGAGAACGGAAGTAATTCGTCGTCGTACCGAGGGGCACTCCGGCGGCACGGTCCACCGCGCGGTGGGTGAGCCCCCGCGCGCCGGCGTTGGCGAGCACTTCGAGACCCGCATCGGCCAGGGCGCGTCGACGGTCGTCGTTACGGGCCATGAGAAAACGATAGCGCAACCACTACATGTGCTGTAGTTTCCAACCACTACATCTGAAGTGATTGGGGAACAGCATGCGTGAACTCGTGTACTACGTAGCCGTGAGTCTCGACGGGTACATCGCCGGACCGGACGGCCAGTTCGACGCCTTCCTCTTCGAAGGCGATCACATGGACGGCATCAATGAGCAGTACTCGGACACGCTTCCGACGCATTACGCCGAGATGCTCGGTGTGATTCCACGAGGCGATCGGTTCGACACCGTCCTGATGGGTTACGGCACCTACGCGGCCGGCTTGCCCGACGTCACGAGCCCGTACCGGCACTTAAATCAGTACGTGTTCACCCACCGCCACCACGAACCGGTCGATGGCGTGACATTCACCGACCGCGATCCGGCCGAGGTGGTCCGCGAACTGAAAGACCGGGACGGTCTGGACATTTGGTTGTGCGGTGGTGGCAGACTCGCTGCGCAGCTCGCCGGGGAGATCGACCGCTTCGTGCTCAAACGGCACCCCGTGTTGCTCGGTGCGGGTATCCCGTTCGTGGCGCCGGGAACCTATGCGCCGCGGCGGTTCGAGAGGATCAGCGCACGGGAGTTCGACTCCGGGGTGTCGTTCGCGGAGTACGCCGCGACGCAGGCACGGACCTAGCTCAGCACCGCGAGCGCCTCGTCGGCCGCCACGAGGTCGGCCATCGACACGGTCCTGGTGGTGCTGCGGAGTTGGCCCGCCGCTCGCGAGGCAGCCAGTGCGGTCAACCGGCCCGTCGCCTCGGACTGCCCGGAGCCCGAGGCCTCCCGACGCTCGCCGGTGCGCCGATTCTCGGCGACGACATGCCATGCGTCCGACCCGAGGGCAGGCGCCCACGTCAGCGTGCTGCGCAATGCCGGAACCCGACCGATCAGACCGAGTGCCGCGGTCATCGGCCTCGAACTGAGGGTGAGATACGACCGGACCACGCCGGGTCTGTCGCCGAGAAGGACATGGTCGGGGAAGTCCGCGCGTAGGTAGCGCCGGGCCCGGCCGTCGGGTCCGGTCGCTTGCCGGCTTTCCCGGAGATTCCGCACCGGCCGAGTCTCCGGCGGGCGGTGGACGTCGGCGCCGACCAGTCCGACGGTCCACGCGACCGCGGCGGGACCGTGTTTCTCCCCGGCTCCGAGCATCACGAGCACATCGAGATCGTCGCCGGGCCGCGAGTCGAGTGCGGCGGTCAGGATGGTGCTGAGGCCCGGTGCCAACCCTGCCCCCAGGACGACGGGTCCGGTGGCGGTGGCGCGTAATCGGTCGAGATAGGCGCCGGAGGCCGAGATGTCGACCAGCGGCGTCTGCCCGGTCGCGGCTCCCAGCTCCGGGCGTTCGATGCCGGAGGCGTTGACGACGACATCGTGTTCGGCAGCGAGGTCGCGCAGGGTCGCGAGGTCGGCCCGCAGATCGATCCGGGCGTCCCCGCGCGCCGTGCGGCTCGTCACGGTCACGACGTGACCGTCCTGCTCGAGTTCGCGGGCAACGACGGTGCCCACCGCACCCCGCCCGCCGAGAAGCAGGACTCGCAGGTGCTCACCTTTGTTCGATTCGCTCATCCACTCCACTTTCCTCGTCCCCGTCTTCTTCAGGACCATGCTCGGGGACGGCGGTCGCGACCGGCGAGCACCTTTGCGGAATCTGCAAAGATGGCGCCATGAGCGCGGAGCTGGGGAACCTGATCGGCGCGATCGGTCCGCGGCTGGACGACCGAGGCCCGCAGTGACGGCGACCGCGGCGACATCCCGGACCGCAACGTGTGGCGTCGCCTGACCGGCGTGTGCATGTCGCGGAAACACGAAAAGCGACGAGGGGCTCGTCAAGCCGCTCGTCGCCTTCGAGGTGAAGTGGTGGAGCCTAGGAGATTCGAACTCCTGACATCTGCCTTGCAAAGGCAGCGCTCTACCAACTGAGCTAAGGCCCCGGGCCGTACCGATCGGTTCGGCGGGATGCGAGATTCCGATGTCCGAAAACATCTGTCGCAGTGGGCCTAGGAGGACTTGAACCTCCGACCTCTTCGTTATCAGCGAAGCGCTCTAACCGCCTGAGCTATAGGCCCTTGAACCGAGGAGTGAGATTACCCGACCGATGCCCCAACAAACAAAACGGCTGGTCAGGGGCTCGCTCAATCGAGGTCGGCGAGAGTCACCTCGGCGCCGCCGACGAGGTCGGCACAGATGTTGTAGATGTAGCTGCCGATCGTCGCGAGCGCGGTCAGCAGGATCGCGTTGATGGCGCCCAGGAGCGCCGCGGCGCCGAAGACGGTGCCCGCCCCGATCACGTCGTTACTCGCGGCCGATTCCTCCGCCATGAGCGTTCCGAAGCTGTTGTTCACCTGATCCCACACGCCCATGCCGTCGAGGATGAGGTACAGCACGGCGACGGAAATCATCCAGATGAAGAACCCGACCACCGACAGCACGGCCGCGACCTTGAACGTCGCCCACGGGTCGATCCGACGCACCTGCACCGAGGCGCGCAGCGCGGTCCCGGCGGCGAGTACCTGGCGAGGCGCCGACCGCGGTGCGGAGGGCTTGGATCCCGGCGCCTGTGCCGTCTCGGGTCGCTTCAGGTCCGCCGTGTGGTGGATCTGATCGAGGTCGGGCAGATCGTTCTCCGGAAGGTGCCCGCGATCGATCGTGCTGGTGGGTGACTCGACGAAGCCGGGTTCCTCGGTCGCCGTCGCCGTACCCGATCGGCGCGGACTCTCCAGCTTGGTCACCGGGGCCTGCTGGCCGCTCATGCTGGCGGCAGCGGTGCCGCTGTTCGTCACGACGCCGCGCGGCGGCGGGCCGCCCGGGTTGTTCAGCGGCGGGCCTGCCGGGCCCTCACCGGTGCTCGGACGCTGGGCGGCGTCGCGGTTGAACGTCTCGGTCGGGGCGGCCGACGGATCGTCGGCCGGCCCCCGCTGCCACGGCGGCACCAGTCCCCCGGTCGGGGTTCCCGTTCCGGGTCCCGCCGGTCCCCCGGCGGGGCGCCCGTTCTGGTCCTGATGCGGCTCGTTCGGTGTGCTCACAGACATTCCCTCACTCAGGCGTTCCTGACGTTGCTCGCTCGGCGCCGGGTCCGAGCCCGCCGTTCCCCGACCCGTCGACTCGCGACGGGTCGAGCAACAGTAGCCTTCACCCTAACGCCTAGGAAGAGACCTCTGTCTCGTCCGGCTCGTCGGCGTTGCGGGCGATGGCGATGACCGTGGTGCCCTCGTCGATGTTCATCAGACGGACACCCTTGGTCTGGCGTCCGGCCTTGCGCACCGATTTCGCCGTGGTGCGGATGACGCCGCCCCCCGAGGTGATGGCGTAGAGCTCGGAGTCGTCGTCGACGATGAGCGCGCCGATCAGTTCACCGCGTCGACGATCGTGGGCGATCGTCAGCACACCCTTGCCGCCGCGACCCTGCACCGGGTAGTCGTCCATACCGGTCCGCTTGGCGTACCCGCCGGACGTGGCGACCAGCAGGTAGGTGCCCTCGCGGACGACGTTCAGTGACAACAGCGTGTCGTCGGTGTTGAACCGCATGCCCTGGACGCCGGAGGTCTGCCGGCCCATCGGCCGCAGGGCTTCGTCGTCGGCGTGGAACCGGATCGACTGTCCCTTCTGCGACACCAGGAGCAGATCGTCGTCGGCGCTGCACAATTGGGCGCCGACCAACTCGTCCTCGCCACGCAGGTTGATCGCCGCGATGCCGCCGGAGCGGTTGGAGTCGAAGTCGACCAGTCGCGACTTCTTCACCAGGCCGTTGCGGGTGGCGAGCACCAGATACGGCGCATCCTCGTAGGTCTTCAGCTGGATGACCTGGGCGATCCGCTCCTCCGGCTGGAAGGCCAGGAGGTTGGCGACATGCTGACCACGGGCGGTGCGGTTCGCCTCGGGCAGCTCGTAGGCCTTGGCGCGGTAGACGCGACCCTTGGTGGTGAAGAACAGGATCCAGTCGTGGGTCGAGCACACGAAGAAATGCTTGACGATGTCGTCCTGCTTGAGCCCGGCACCCTGCACACCCTTGCCGCCGCGACGCTGACTGCGGTACAGGTCGGTCTTGGTGCGCTTGGCGTATCCGGTCTCGGTGATCGTGACGACGACGTCCTCGCGAGCGATCAGATCCTCGTCGCTGACATCGCCGTCGGCCGCGATGATCTTGGTCCGACGCTCGTCACCGTACTTCTCGACGACCTCCTTGAGCTCGTCGCGCACGATGGCGCGCTGACGCTCGGGCCGGTCGAGGATGTCCTTGTAATCGGCGATCTCGAGTTCGATCTCGGCGAGTTCGTCGACGATCTTCTGGCGTTCCAGGGCCGACAGACGGCGCAACTGCATCGCGAGGATGGCATCGGCCTGGATCTCGTCGATGTCGAGGAGGTCGATCAGGCCGGTACGCGCGGTCTCGGTGTTGGCCGAGCGGCGGATCAGCGCGATCACTTCGTCAAGCGCGTCAAGGGCTTTCACCAGACCACGCAGGATGTGCGCGCGCTCCTCGGCCTTGCGCAACCGGTACCGCGTCCGTCGCACGATGACGTCGATCTGATGCGCCACGTAGTAGCGGATCATCTGGTCCAGACGCAGCGTGCGGGGCACGCCGTCGACGATGGACAGCATGTTCGCACCGAAGCTGGTCTGCAACTGGCTGTGCTTGTACAGGTTGTTCAGGACGACCTTGGCGACGGCGTCGCGACGCAGCGTCACCACGATCCGCATGCCGACGCGGTCCGAGGACTGATCCTCGATCCGGCTGATGCCCTTCAGCTTTCCTTCGTTGACCTGCTCGGCGATCGATTGGATCAGGTTGTCCGGGTTGACCTGGTAGGGCAACTCGGTGACCACCAGCGTGGTGGATCCCTTGTTCTCCTCGATGTCGACGACACTGCGCATCCGGATGCTGCCGCGCCCGGTGGTGTAGGCGTCCTTGATCCCCTGGCTGCCGACGATCAGTCCGGCCGTGGGGAAGTCGGGTCCCTTGATGCACTCCATGCACGCGGCGAGGGTGGTCTCGTCGTCGGCGTCGTGGTTCTCCAGCGCCCAGAACACCGCATCGGCAACCTCGTTGAGGTTGTGCGGGGGCATGTTCGTCGCCATACCGACGGCGATACCGCCGGAACCATTGATCAGCAGGTTCGGGATACGCGACGGCAGGACCGTCGGTTCATTCGTCTTGCCGTCGTAGTTGGGGACGAAATCGACTGTCTCCTCGCCGATGTCGCGCAGCATCTCCATGGCCAGCGGGGTGAGCCGGGCCTCGGTGTAACGCATCGCCGCGGCACCGTCGTTGCCCCGCGAGCCGAAGTTGCCCTGACCGTCGATGAGCGGGTACCGCATTGACCACGGCTGGGCGAGGCGCACCAGGGCGTCGTAGATCGCGGTGTCGCCGTGCGGATGGTAGTTACCCATCGTCTCCGCAACGGGTTTCGCCGATTTGACGTAGCTGCGGTCCGGGCGGAACCCGGCGTCGAAGGACGCGTAGAGGAGGCGGCGGTGCACCGGCTTGAGACCGTCGCGGACCTCGGGGAGCGCACGGCCCACGATGACGCTCATCGCGTAGTCGATGTAGCTCTTCTGCATCTCCTGCCCGAGATCGACGGGCTCAATGCGATCGCCTTCACCGCCGGCGGGCGGCAGGGTGGTGTCAGTCATGTGTGTACTTTCTCCGATCGGAGCGGAATCGCAGGAACCCGCGATCAGACATCGAGGAAGCGAACGTCTTTCGCGTTGCGGGCGATGAAGCTGCGTCGGGCGGCGACGTCCTCACCCATCAGGATGGAGAACAGTTCGTCGGCGGCCGCGGCGTCGTCGAGGGTGACCTGGCGCAGGACACGCACGGCCGGGTCCATCGTGGTCTCCCACAGTTCCTTGGCGTTCATCTCACCGAGACCCTTGTACCGCTGGATGCCGTCGTCGGTGTTGATCTTCTTGCCCGCCGCACGACCGGCCTCGAGCAGTCCGTCCCGCTCGCGGTCGGAATAGGCGAACTCCGGAGCCGACTTCTGCCACTTGAGCTTGTACAGCGGCGGCATCGCGAGGAACACGTGACCGTGCTCGATGAGCGGCCGCATGAAGCGGAACAGCAGGGTGAGCAGGAGGGTCGAGATGTGCTGACCGTCGACGTCGGCGTCGGCCATCAGCACGATCTTGTGATAGCGGAGCTTGCTGATGTCGAACTCGTCGTGGATGCCCGTGCCGAAGGCGGTGATGATCGACTGGACCTCGGTGTTCTTGAGCACCCGGTCGATGCGCGCCTTCTCGACGTTGATGATCTTGCCGCGCAACGGAAGGATCGCCTGATACATCGAGTCGCGGCCCGACTTGGCGCTGCCGCCGGCCGAGTCGCCCTCCACGATGTAGACCTCGCACTTGCTCGGGTCGTTGCTGCGGCAGTCGGCGAGCTTGCCGGGGAGGCCACCGATGTCGGTGGCGGTCTTGCGGCGCACCAGATCGCGGGCGTTGCGTGCTGCCATCCGGGCCCGCTGCGACTCGACGATCTTCTTGATGATCGTCTTCGCCTCGGCCGGGTTGGCCTCCAACCAGTGTCCGAGGTGCTCACTGCACACGCGCTGGACGAATCCCTTGACCTCGGTGTTGCCCAGCTTCGTCTTGGTCTGGCCCTCGAACTGCGGATCACCGACCTTCACCGAGATCACCGCGGCGAGGCCCTCGCGGATGTCGTCACCCGAGAGGCGGTCTTCCTTCTTGTCCTTGATGAGCTTCTTGTCCACCGCGTACTTGTTCACGGTGAGGGTCAGCGCGGCGCGGAAACCCTCTTCGTGGGTACCACCCTCGTGGGTGTTGATGGTGTTGGCGAAGGTGTGGACCGACTCGGAATAGCCTGCGTTCCACTGCATCGCGACCTCGACCTCGTGGCCGGTGCCCTGGCCGGTGAAGCCGACGACGGTGGTGTGGATCGACTGCTTGGTCCGGTTGAGGTGCTTGATGTAGTCGACGAGCCCGTCGGGGTAGTGATAGGTCCGAGTCTTCGGCTTGGCCGCGGCGGCGGCCTTCTCCTCCTCGGACTTCACCGCCTCGGCGGCCTCGGTGGTGCCGCTCTCCTCGTCACCGTCGGCGTCACCCGGCGGCTCGATGGCCTGTGGACGCTGATCGGTCAGCGTGATGGTGAGGCCCTTGTTCAGGAAGGCCATCTCCTGCAGACGACGCGCCACGGTCTCGGCGTTGAATCGTGTGGTCTCGGTGAAGATCTCGGGGTCCGGCCAGAACCGCACCGTGGTGCCGGTCTTGCGCGTCGGGGTCCCCTTCTCGAGGGCGCCGGGTGTCGCGTAGGTGTAGGTCTGCTCCCAGTTGAATCCGTCGTTCTGGATCTCCAGCTCCACCTTGGTGGACAACGCGTTGACCACCGAGATGCCGACGCCGTGCAGACCACCGGACACCGCGTAGGCGTCGGAGTCGAACTTGCCGCCGGCGTGCAGCTGGGTCATGACGACCTCGACCGTCGGCACGCCCGTGCGGTGCATGCCGGTCGGGATGCCGCGGCCGTCGTCGACGACCTGGACGCCGCCGTCGGCCAGGAGGGTCACGTCGACGCGCGAGGCGAAGCCGGCCATCGCCTCGTCGACCGAGTTGTCGACGACTTCCCAGATCAGGTGGTGCAGCCCTCGCTCACCGGTGGATCCGATGTACATGCCGGGCCGTTTGCGGACGGCTTCCAGACCTTCGAGGATGTTGATCGAATCGGCGCCATACTCTGACGGCTTCTTCTTGTTCTTCTTCGGTCCGGTGTCGTTGGTGTCGGCCACGAGGTGCGTCCGCTCCTGTTCTGCTCACCGACGGATCAGGTGGTCTCCGGATCCGTCGTCGATCCTTCTCGACGGGGCACACGGCGGTTGCGCGCACAGGGATACCCGGTGGGTACATCCGGGTAGCCTGGAGGCGCTGTCTGTCTGCTGTTGTGCACCCCTGTCGGGACAACTCTCCACAGTGTACTGCCTGACTCGCCCTGGAACGCGCATCCGGGGCCGCTAACAGGCCCTCAGAACGATTTTTTTGCCTCGATCCCGGTTCGATCGTGGCTTGGGGATGGAAAACGGCCCACGAGGCTCTGCAACTAGTAAAGTGCGGTCGAGTCTGCTAGCGGCGCGTCAGCCGTAGGTGTCGCGTGGGCCGCGCCCGCGCACATGCCGTTCACCCTTACGCCACGACGGGCCCTTCGGACCGCTGATCCGCAACGAGGTGACCTGGCCGTTGCCGATGGCGGCCGCGATCTTGGCGAGGATCTGGGCCTGGATGTAGCGAAGTTGCGTCGCCCATGCCGTCGACTCGGCCTGCACGTGGAGGACGTTGTCGCGCAACGCAACCGGCTTCGCATGAGCGGCTATGTCCGAACCCACGATCTGTTCCCACATCCCGAACAGGGTGCCTTCGCCGATCTTCTCCTGCCACCCGCGATCCTTCGCCAGACCTCCGACGAGCCGGCCGAAGGGCTGCGGATCCCGCGGATCCGGACCGGAGCCGGACCAGCGTCGACGCCCCTGGGATCCGCGCGGGACCCGACGGACGGGTGACGCCCGGCCCCTGCCGACCGACTTACCCGCGGCGCGGGCCTGGGCCCGGGCCTCCTCGAGCGCCTTGCGGGCACGCTCGTACCCGCCGAGTTCGCCGGGCGGTGTCGGCCGTGGTGCGGGGTCGGCAGGATCCGGGGACCCGGACGGGCGATCGTCACTCATGGGCTTCCTCCCCCGCTGCCGTCACATCGTCGAGCGCAGAGTCGACGATGTGCGACCGCCGGCCCGCATCGTCGTCGACCACATCGACGCCGATCCGCCGGCCACCGATCCGCCCGGGGATGTCCTCGGCGACGGCGGCGGTGATGAGGAGTTGCTCGGCGTCGGCGGTGAAATCGACGAGTTGCGCGCGCCGCTTGGCGTCGAGTTCGGCGAACACGTCATCGAGCATGATCACCGGCTCGACACCTTCGGCGCGGGTGAGCTCGACGGAGCCGAGGCGCAGAGCCAGTGCCAACGACCAGGATTCCCCGTGTGAGGCAAAGCCTTTCGCGATATCGCTGCCGAGGACGATGTCGATGTCGTCGCGATGCGGACCGACGAGACACAAGCCCCGCTCGATCTCCTTGTCGCGCAACTCCGTCAGGCGTAGTGCCAGCACGTCGGCGATCGCCTCGGGTGTGTGTTCCTCGATCTCCACACCGCCGGCGGGACGATACCGGAGCACGGCCGGCCGTGAATGCGGCGCGATCGACGCATACGAGCCGGTGAAGTGCGGCTCGAGCTCGGCGAGCACCGACAACCGCGCGGCGATCACCTGACCGCCGACATCCGCGAGCTGACCGTCCCAGACATCGAGCGTGCTGACCACCGAATCTGCCTGTTGCCCACCACGTCTCAGCGCCGCGGCGGCAGTCTTGAGCAAGGCCGACCGCTGACGCAGGACCCGGTCGTAGTCCGCGCGGGCGGCGGCGAAACGGGGACCCCGCTGCGCGACGAGCTCGTCGACGAAGCGTCGTCGGTCGCTCGGGTCACCACGCACCAGGGACAGGTCCTCCGGCGCGAACAGCACCGTACGGAGGATGCCGAGCAGGTCGCGGGGCCGCCGCGCAGGGCTGCGGTTGATCGTCGCCTTGTTGGCGCCCTCGGCATTGATCCGCAGCTCGGCGGTCAGCTCACGGCCGTCGTTCTCGACCGTCGCGGTCACCGACGCCGACGCCGATCCCGCGTGTACGAGCGGTGCATCGGAACTCACCCGGTGTGAGCGCAGCGTCGAGAGATAGAACAGCGCCTCGAGCAGATTGGTCTTGCCGAAGCCGTTGCGGCCGGTGAAGACCGTCGGCCCGGGTGCCAGATCGAGGTCGACGGCCCGCCACGATCGGAAATCGCGCAGATGCAGCTCACGGACGAACACGAGTCGGCGTCGATCCTGAGGACGGTGAGGCCGTAGCGGCCGTCAGCCCGGGAGGCGGACGGGCATCAACAGGTAGCTGAACGCGCTCTCGGGAGCGACGAAGGCGCCGGACTCGTCCGCGACCGGATCCTCTCCGCTGGCCGGGCGGAGGACGGCAGGCCGACTGGGGGTGGTGAATCCGAAGTCCACCGCGTCGGCGTTGATCGCCGACAACCCGTCCTGCAGGTACCCGGGATTGAACGCGATCGTGAGGGGCTCACCCTGGAACGACACGGGCAGCTCCTCCTCGGCCTTGCCGGCCTCGTCGCCGCCCGCGGTGAGCAGCACGGATCCCTCGGAGAACTCCATCCGGACCTGCGCGCCGCGCTCGGCGACCAGGGCCACACGCCGGATCGCCTCGATCAGCGGACCACTGTCGATGGTGGCGACGGCGGTGTGGCTGGCCGGGAGCAGCTGACGGAACTTCGGGAACTCCGCGTCGAGCAGGCGGGTGGTGGTCTTCTTGGTCTCTCCCAGGATGCCGAGGATGCCGTCGGATCCGATGGCCGCGCCACCACCGAACGCCAGCGAGACGACGCCGGTGCCCTCGGCACCTGCGGTCTTGGCGCTCTCCGAGAGCGTCTTCGCGGGCACCAGGACGGCCCCCTTGGTGTCGGGATCGGAAGGCTCCCACTGCAATTCACGCACCGCGAGGCGGAAACGGTCGGTCGCGGCGAGGACGACGGAGTTGCCCTCGATCTCGACGCGGACACCGGTGAGCATGGGCAGGGTGTCGTCCTTGCCGGCCGCCACGGCCACCTGCGAGATCGCCTCGGCGAAGAGCTGCGACGGGATCGTTCCGGTGACGGAGGGCACGTCGGGCAACTGCGGGTAGTCCTCGACCGGCATCGTCGGGAGCGAGAACTTCGCGCTGCCACAGGTGATCGCGACGCGTGCACCGTCGAGGGTCACATCGACCGGTTTGTTCGGCAGGGCCTTGGTGATGTCGGCGAGGAGCCGACCGGAGACCAGGACCTGTCCGGGCTCGGCGACCTCCGCGCCCAGATTTTCCTGGGCCGAGACCTCGTAGTCGAAACCCGAGACGGTCAGGCCCGTTTCGCCGACGTTGAGCACCACACAGCCGAGAACCGGGACGGGCGGACGAGACGGGAGACTGCGGGCCACCCAGGCGACGGAATCAGCGAACTCGTCACGCGCGACACGAAACTTCATGCTGGGAGGTTGCCCTTCTCTCGTTCTCGTTCCCGCCTGGATCGCCGGGTCGGCGCCGCAGCGGGTCGGCCGGCCTGGAGTGGGATCCCGCATCCGGGAATCCCACTGTAGAACGCCGCCGCCCGAGCCGGAGTGGTTGGGGCCAAGTCAGACCGTCGTCGGAGCCGGCCGCGGGCGACCCGATCGGCGACGGTCTGTGCACAGACCTTCTTACAAAAGAATCTCTTTCTAGAGGGATCCATCTCAGTAATAGGAGTTGTGCAATCTGTGGACAACCATGACATCGGGCCAGTCCGGGCGGGTGTGGACGTGTGCATGACCGGTGGAGCAACGTCGAGCGGATCCGTCCGGGGATGTGGAGTTCTCATGTTGTTCGCGCGGCGTCCACCGGCGATGCACATGCCGACCCCGGTTATCCCAAGGATTGTGCACAGCTGGTGATCGATCGTGAGCAGGGTCGATGTCGGCCGAATCCGACTGTGGGAAGGCGGTCCACGGCGGCGAAGACTCTCGACCCGAGGACCAGACTTGGCATTCGAAGGGGCCATCGCAGTCGCCATCGGATGCCACTGCGGGCGGCGGAACACCCCCGGACGACCGCACCCCCGGGCCGTCGTGGCCTCGGGGGTGCGGAGAGCTGTAGGTGTGCGCGTGTCAGCCCACGGCGCGCTGCTTGATGCGGGCGGTGAGTTCCTGGACGTGGTCGTACACCCGGCGGCGCTCGGCCATCTCCTTGCGGATCTTCCGTTCGGCGTACATCACCGTCGTGTGATCGCGGTCGAAGGTCTCGCCGATCTTCGGCAGCGAGAGGTCGGTGAGCTCACGACACAGGTACATGGAGATCTGGCGGGCCTGGGCGATCGACCGTGTCTTACCGGGACCTCGTAGTTCCTCGACAGAGATGTCGAAGTACTCGGCGGTGATCGCGAGGATGCTCGCCGCGCTGACCTCCAGGGTCCCCGAGTTGGGGAGCAGGGCCTGCAGGACGACGTCGGCGAGTGACTTGTCGAGAGCGGCGTCGTTGAGCGACGCGAACGCCGTCACGCGGATGAGTGCACCCTCGAGTTCACGGATGTTGCGCTCGATCTTCGACGCGATGAGTTCGAGAACCTCGTCGGGAACCGCGATGTTGTCCATCTGCGCCTTCTTGCGCAGAATCGCGATCCGGGTCTCCAGATCGGGCGGCTGGACATCGGTGATCAAGCCCCACTCGAACCGCGTACGAAGCCGATCTTCCAGTGTCGCAAGCTGTTTCGGCGGCCGGTCAGAGGAGATGACGATCTGCTTGCTCGCGTTGTGCAGGGTGTTGAAGGTGTGGAAGAACTCTTCCTGGATACCTTCTTTGCCCACGAGGAACTGGATGTCGTCGACCAGCAGCACATCGACGTCGCGATACCGGCGCTTGAACGCCACCCGCCGGTCGTCGCGGAGCGAGTTGATGAAGTCGTTGGTGAATTCCTCGGTGGACACGTACTTGACCCGCATGCCCGGGAAGAGGCGCTGCGCGTAATGGCCCGCGGCGTGCAACAGGTGCGTCTTGCCGAGTCCGGACTCTCCCCAGATGAACAGTGGGTTGTAGGCCCGGGCGGGGGCTTCCGAGACCGCCACCGCCGAGGCGTGCGCGAACCGGTTCGACGCGCCGATGACGAAGGTGTCAAAGGTGTACTTGGGGTTGAGGTTTGCGCCGGTGGCCGGCGGCGTCGAGGTCGGCCGCTCGGCGAAGTACGACGCCCAGTCGCCGGACGGGCGCGTCGACTCCGGCACCGGGGACGGCGCGCGGCCCGCGCCCACGGGTGCGGCCGTGTAGTCGACCGCTGCGGCCGCTCCGGCGATGGGCCGTACGTCGGGAACGGGTGTTTCCGCCACCGGCTCGTCGTTGCGCGGGGTGGCGATACGGACGCCGAGATCGACGGGTTCGTCGAGGTGGCGGCTGAGGACCGAGCGGATGGTCTCCCGGAGATTGCGTTCGATCTGTTCCTGGACCAGCGCCGTCGGCACGGTCAGCAGGGCGAAGCCTTCGGTGAGGGTCAGGGGTCGAACCAGTGACAGCCACGCCTTCTGCTGGCGTGTCAGTGGTTCGTGGTCGCGTGCGGCTTCGTCGTCGTTGAGTTCGGCGACGACCTGTTGCCACACCTCGCCGAAAGTGTCTCGGTCTGAAGTCACGGGGCTGGCCTCCTGGTCCGGAAAACTACCAGCGATCACGAGAGCGGTGGCATCTGCGCCGGAGTCCCCGTCTCTCCACAGGGTTATCCACACCTGTGTACAAAGGTGACGAACTGGGGACTTCGGTCGGAGCCAGGTCCTCGAAGATCTACCTCGACGGGAGGGGTGGCCGACGCTGTGAGTGAACGTAACAGAGGTCGGGGAGGGCCACAAAGCGATCGGGACGTTTGACTCGATTCTGCTGACAATCTTGCTTTCGTGGCCCAGAACACACTGGTCGCGAACGGTCCCGGAGAACGGACGTCGCCGTTTGATTTGGACGCCCGGTGTCAGTAGTCTCGACTGGTCATCCAGGTTGCGGATTTGCGCGGCGAACTTCCGTGTTCGCCGAGTCATCACCGACACCAGTTCGGCACCGTCCTGGATCAACAGACCAACGACAACATGTGGGTCATGCCCGGGTAACCGGCGTGCCCACAGGGAGCACAAGGAGTCACCGTGGCCAAGGGCAAGCGTACTTTCCAGCCGAACAACCGTCGTCGCGCGCGCGTGCACGGATTCCGTCTGCGCATGCGGACCCGCGCCGGACGCGCGATCGTCAGCGGCCGTCGTTCCAAGGGCCGCGCGAAGCTCACCGCCTGATCGTCGGCTCTCACCGGGTCCCGCACGGGGGCCCGGTCAGCTGTTCGATGACTGCGCCCCTTCATCGGATCTCACGGGGATCCGACTTCTCTCGCACCCTCAAGTCCGGTGCGCGGGTGAACAGTCGTGACTTCGTCGTCCATCTCGCGGTGGTCGGCCGTGGATGGCCCGACCCCCGCGGCCTTCGACGGGACGTGGCGATGTCCGGTGGTCCCTGGTTCGGTCTCGTGGTCAGCAAATCCGTCGGCAATGCGGTGACGCGCCATCTCGTCGCCCGCCGACTGCGCGCGGCATTCGCCGGCGCATCGCATCTGCTTCCCGACGAGACCTATGTGGTCGTCCGTGCCCGCCGAAGCGCGGCCGAGCGATCCAGCGACGAGCTCGCCGACCAGCTCCGCGACGCGTTCACCAGTCGTCGTGTCCTCGCCCTGACCGAGGCCGTCGCGGCGGCGGCCGACGGAGCGGGACCGCGGTGATGAGCGGCACCACCGACACCACGCCGTCGCCTGAGACCGAGGCGGATTCGACGACTCCGCACGCGGCCTCGAGCGGATCCGGCGCGCGCCTGTGGCGCGGACTCCGCCTCCTCCCCCGCCGCACCGTCATCTTCCTCATCGAGCTGTACCGCACCTGGGTGTCGCCGATGCGTCTGCCGTCCTGCCGGTTCGAACCCACCTGCTCGGGATATGCGGTCGAGGCACTGGACCGGCACGGCTTCCTCTACGGCTCGGTGCTGTCGGTCATCCGGCTCGCGAAGTGCGGGCCCTGGCACAAACCCGGTTACGACCCGGTTCCCGAACGCGGCTTCGGCGAACTGTGCCGCGACCTGTGGCGCTCGGCGACCGGCACACACCGACCTCGAAACCATCAGCACGCGTCCGGCGAGACGCGTGCCCTGTGAGTACAACAAGTGAGGGGTAACTGACCCGTGCTCGACTTCATCTATTACCCGGTCTCCGGGATCATGTGGGTCTGGCATTGGCTCTTCAGCCATGTCACACCGAACTCCCCCGGTGGCGACGGCATCGCCTGGGCCCTGTCGGTGGTGTTCCTCGTGTTCACCCTGCGTGCGATTCTCTACAAGCCCTTCGTGAAGCAGATCCGCACCACGAAGAAGATGCAGGAGATCAACCCGCAGCTCCAGGCGATCCGTAAGAAGTACGCCAAGGATCGGGTCAAGATGACCGAGGAGATGCAGAAGCTGCAGAAGGAGCACGGGTTCAACCCGATGCTCGGCTGCCTGCCGATGCTGCTCCAGATCCCGGTCTTCATCGGTCTGTTCCACGTGCTGCGCTCGTTCAACCGTATGGGCACCGGCATGGGTCAGCTCGGCATGAGTGCGGCAGAGACCCGGTCCCAGGGCAACTACGTGTTCAGCGCCGAACAAGTGCAGAACTTCCTCGACGCCCGCCTCTTCGGTGTCCCGCTGTCGTCCTACCTCGTCGAGCCGGCGACCGAGTTCCAGGCCTTCGTCGAGCCCGGCTCCCCCATCGACTTCACGCGCCCGCAGATCGCGTTCGTCGTCATCCCCATGATGATCGTCGCCTCCATCGCGACGCACCTGAACTCGCGTGCGTCGGTTGCCCGTCAGCCCGAGGCGGCGCTGGAGAATCCGCAGACCCGGATGATGAACAACCTCGCGCTGTACGTCTTCCCGATCGGCATTCTCGTGACCGGTCCGTTCTTCCCGGTCGCCATCCTCCTGTACTGGATGAGCAACAACATCTGGACCTACGGTCAGCAGCACATCGTCTTCGGGCACATCGCCAAGGAAGAGGAAGAGGCCAAGCTCCTCAAGCAGGAGAAGCTGAAGGCCAATGCGCCGAAGCCGGGCGCGCGACCCGACCGGAAGAAGAAGCCCGCCGCGACGAACACCAACGGCGCCGACTCGACGAACGTCTCCCTCTCGAAGGACGGATCGTCGGACAAGGCCGGGACCGACGGTGTCGACGCAGATGCATCGCCCGACGAGTCGACGACCGCCGCAGCGGACACCGGGGCGGGAGCCAAACCCAAGCCGGGTCAGAAGCCCACACGTCCCGGCGCCGGCGCCGCCCCGGGCAAGAAGCAGAACCACAACCGCGGAAGCCGTTCGACAGCCAAACGCGGAAACAAACGCGGTGGCAAACGATGACCGCCCCAGACTTGTTCGATGAAGCACAGAAGTTAGGTGAATGAGATGACAGCAGAGACTGCAACTCAAGCCGGTACGGACGCCGAGACCACGGCGGGACCCCAGACCGAGGACCAGGCCGATACGTCTTCGTCGGCCGTCGGCGACGACGGTGCGGTGGCGGACAACGCCGTCACGGAAGCGGCGGATAGCGACGCCGACGAGGACGAAGCGGACGCGACCGACGTCGACGACGAGACCGATGACGACGACTCGGATGAGGACGAAGACGACGAAGACCGTCTGGTCGAAGAAGGCGAGATCGCCGGCGACTACCTCGAGCAGTTGCTCGACGTCCTCGACTTCGATGGCGACATCGACCTGGATGTGGATGGCGACCGGGCAGTGGTCAGCATCGATGGCGGCGACGACCTGACGAAGCTCGTCGGGCGCAAGGGCGAGGTCCTCGACGCGCTCCAGGAGCTGACCCGCCTTGCGGTCCAGCAGGCGACAGGTGAACGCAGCCGCCTGATGCTCGACATCGCCCGCTGGCGGGCTGATCGCCGCGATCGACTGGCACGCCTCGGTCGTGAGGTCGCCGAGCGAGTCCTGTCGTCCGGCGAGCGCGAAGCGCTGGATCCGATGACCCCGTTCGAGCGGAAGATCGTGCACGACGCGGTCGCGGTCGTCGACGGCGTCGTCAGCGAGAGCGAGGGTGCAGAGCCGAAACGTCGCGTGGTGGTCCTCCCCTCGTAGCAAGTACTCCCCTCCCCCACGGAGGTGAAGCAGGCCCCGACCGTCTCGGTCGGGGCCTGCTTCGTCTCCGGGTAGTGCTTGGTTGTGTGCCCCGATAGCGGGTGGCGTTTCGACGGCGTTGCGCGCTGTAGGCTACTTACACGGTTGTTGTTTCACGTGAAACACGAGCCTTGTCCGTGCAGGCGGCCAGCAGAACGGATGCGCGCCGTGGCGCTGTTGTGCACGATCGAGTCGACGGTCGGCGCCCCTTGCACCTTGGGTTGCGGTCGAACGTCCCGGGATGTCGCCGGCGGAATGCGTAACCGTCACGTTCGGATGCCTCGATCCCCCGCGCCCGGTGGCCGACTCAGTCGGCGACGTTGCTGCACATGGCGGCAGCGCCAACTCGCACCGTGGACGTCCTCCTAGCCCGGTGGATGGCCACGTGTGCCGGACGGGACGAGAGAGCCCGAAGCCGTTCATTGCCCGGCCCGGGTCGAGGCGCGGTCGGTCGAGCGGCTGCCGAGTTGCCAGTCTCCGCGGCCGCTGTGACGCCAGGGCAGTTCCGGGTGTTGGCAACGTGGACGGTGGCGGAGAATCTCCGGCGGGTTGGCATACCCGCGCCACGCGTCGCCACTGGCCGAAGACACCGCCTGCTGCTCGGCTCGGACGCAAACCGGTCGAATTGTCACGTGACGATTCCGTCGGGCACCCAGAGTGTCAATCGAAACGGACGTCATCAGACCCTTCGAGGCTCGCTTCGCTCGCACCTCAGGGAGCTGGGTGGCGCAGGGCTCGCCCGTCAGTATCTTCAGCCTGGCGGCCGTTGTGGACCACGGAAGAACACTCGCGAACATCCGAGACCGTGCTCCCCTGATCCGACAGATCGACCTGCCCCCTGCACCCAGAGGTGACCCCGGAGCTTGCGGAGGCCGCGTCTAGTTCCGCCCCTGCGGAGTGTCCGGAGCTTGCGGAGGGCGCGTCACCCCCTGCTCCCTGAGGAGCGTCCGGAGCTTGCGGAGGGCGCGTCACGAAGGGTCTTCGCAACCCGGCCCACCAAGACCCTTCGTGATGCTCGCAGGCTCGCTCCTCAGGGAGCGGGTGGTGATGCTCGCAGGCTCGCTCCTCAGGGAGCGGGGGTGATGCTCGCAAGCTCGCTCCTCAGGGAGCGGGGGTGCCGCTCGCAAGCTCGCTCCTCGGTATCTGCGGCCTGGCCGGCCGTCGTGGGCTACGAGGGAACTACCGCTCCCTGAGGAGGCCGGAGCTTGCGGAGGCCGTCACGAAGGGTCCTGGCGAGATGCGTCGCGAATCTATCAAGGCTCGTCGACCTCGACCACATTCGTCGCTTGCAGTGCCTGGTGGCTTGCACTTCTGACACCCCAGGGGGCCGCAGTCTTGAGGACCTCTCGGACTAGGGGGCGGAGGGGGCGTATGCGACGCAGTGTCGATCTCGGATTCGACGGGACGCCGCGTTCTGATCCGCCGGTTTGTCGTCGAATCACACCGATGTGTTTCACGTGAAACATGGCGCCTGGACCCGATGTGCACCGACCTGCCAGAGGGTTGGGTTTCACGTGAAACACTGTCTAGGAATCCCACTCGAACGGAGGCGAAGTGCCGTCTGACGCACAACCCGAGCACGAGCACGATCTTGATGTGTTGGCGGTTCCGCCAGACATCGCGACTGATGTCTTCGGTGAGCGGGTGGCGCTGGCGGTGGACTACTGGCGCATCCTCGCCACCGACGGGATCGACCACGGACTCATGGGTCCGCGAGAGGTCCCGCGACTGTGGGATCGTCACATCCTCAACTGCGGCGTACTCGGCGAGCTCATCTCCGACGGATCGCGCGTGATCGACATCGGCAGCGGTGCCGGCCTCCCTGGCATCCCCCTCGCCATTGCACGCCCGGATCTCTCGATCACTCTCATCGAACCGCTCCTCCGACGCAGCACCTTCTTGGACCGTGCTGCTGCCGCGCTCTCGTTGGACAACGTGATCGTGATCCGTGGGCGAGCCGAAGAGAAGGCGGTACGCGCCGTCGTCGAGCCCGCCGATGTGGTGACGTCGCGAGCCGTCGCGCCGCTCGAACGATTGGCGAAATGGTCCGCTCCCCTGGTCCGGCCCGGAGGCCAGATGATCGCGATCAAAGGGTCGTCAGCAGCCGAAGAGATCGAACGAGATCGGGCGGTGGTCGGGCGCTCTGGGATCACAGAACTGACGGTTCACACGTGTGGCGATCGCGTTCTCGAAACGCCGACGACCGTGATCGTGGGAACCAAGACCGAGCGGTCGCGCGGTGGCCGTTCCGGACGGCGCTGAGGAGGCGATCGGATTGGTGTGGAGTCCGCGAAGGGCGCAGAATAGGAAGCGTTCTGTCGGCACCCCCGAAGGTGCTGCAATGGACGCTTCCGCGACCGTGGGGTCGGCAGCTACAGCCGCCGGCGGTACGGACGCGAGTCCGTACGAGGTCGGTCAAAGGAGTCCACGCGTGGTCGATCAAGACCCGAATGTTTCACGTGAAACCCCGGCAGGGGGTCACCCCGGAGTTGACGGCCAGCCCTTCGCCGACACCCCTATCGCCATGGCCGCAGAGCGCGCGAGCCAGGTACTGACTCCCGGGGGTGCGGGGCAACTACCCAAACCGCCGCATACACGGATCATGACCGTCGCCAATCAAAAGGGCGGCGTCGGGAAGACCACGACGACCGTCAACCTCGCGGCCGGGCTCGCACTGCGCGGTCTTCGCGTTCTGGTCGTCGATCTCGACCCCCAGGGCAACGCCAGTACCGCGCTCGGCATCGATCATCGTGCGCAGGACATCGCATCGGTGTACGAGCTGTTGCTCGGTGAAGTGACCCTCGAGGAAGCGATCCAGGAGTCGCCCAGCCAGCGCGGCCTGTTCTGCGTGCCTGCGACTCTCGATCTGGCCGGCGCCGAGATCGAACTCGTGTCGCTGGTGGCCCGCGAGAATCGGTTGCGTAATGCGCTCGCCGACGATGTGCTTGCCAAGTACCAGATCGACTACGTGTTCATCGACTGTCCCCCATCACTGGGTCTGCTGACCGTCAACGCGATGGTGGCAGCCCGTGAGGTTCTCATCCCGATCCAGTGCGAGTATTACGCACTCGAGGGCGTCGGACAGTTGCTGCGCAATATCGAACTCGTACAGGCGCACCTCAACCGTGAGCTCCACGTCTCCACGATCGTGCTGACGATGTACGACGGCAGGACGAAACTGGCCGACCAGGTGGCCGAAGAAGTGCGGCGCCACTTCGGCGACAAGGTGCTGAGCACGATCATCCCGCGAAGCGTCAAGGTGTCCGAGGCCCCCGGCTACGGGATGACGATCATCGAGTACGACCCGGGCTCTCGCGGCGCAATGAGTTACCTCGATGCCGCACGCGAACTGGCGTTGCGGGCTGCCGAGGGGGCGCCGGCGTGATCCGGTATCGCCTCGGTTCACGTGACACGCCGACTCACGACCATCATCGCGAAAGGGAGCACCAATGAGTCAACGAGACGCCGCTCAGCGCCGGGGTGGACTCGGACGAGGGCTCGCGGCGCTGATTCCGACGGGGCCTGCCGACGACCAATCGGGCGCCCCGCGCCTCGGCAACGCCGCAGCGGATGTCGTCATCGGCAAGGGTCCGACGACAGCTGATGATGGCGTCAAGACCTCGTCGACTGCCGCTACGCAGGCGACCGGGACGCAACCTCTCAGCCCGGAAGAGGCGGGCGCGGTGTACCGCGAGTTGCCCCCGAAGGAGATCCAGCCGAATCCCAGTCAGCCCAGAACCGTCTTCGATGACGAGGCGATGGCGGAGCTCGTGCACTCGATTCGAGAGTTCGGACTGATGCAGCCCATCGTGGTGCGCCGACTCAAGCAGCCCACCGCGGATGGGATCGCCTATCAGATCGTCATGGGTGAGCGCCGGTGGCGGGCAAGCCAGGAGGCAGGGCTCGAGGCCATCCCCGCGATCGTGCGGGAGACGCCTGACGGTGACATGCTGCGCGATGCTCTGTTGGAGAACATCCACCGTGCGCAGCTCAACCCACTCGAAGAAGCGGCGGCCTATCAGCAGCTGCTCGAGGAGTTCGGTGTGACGCACGAGGAGCTCGCCTCTCGCCTTGGCCGTTCTCGCCCGCTGATCAGCAACATGATCCGGTTGCTCAAACTCCCGATTCCGGTGCAACGCCGGGTCGCGGCGGGGGTGCTGTCGGCCGGCCATGCCCGCGCTCTCCTGTCCCTCGAGACCGGAAGCGACGCTCAGGAAGCTCTCGCGGCGCGGATCGTCGCCGAAGGGTTGTCGGTGCGGGCGACCGAAGAAGCTGTCACGCTCGCCAATCGTGGCGACGGTCCGGAAGCGAAATCTCCGTCGGCACCGAAACGCCGTCCGATGCAGATGCCAGGCCTCCAGGATCTCGCGGAGAGACTGTCCGACAGTCTGGACACCAGGGTTACAGTCAGTCTAGGGAAAAGAAAAGGCAAGATCGTGGTGGAGTTCGGCTCGGTCGACGACTTGGAACGCATTGTCCAGTTTATCGATCCGAAGAAGTGAATTTCGGCGCGGGATTTCCGGTACCACCTAGACGCGGAAGTAATGTCACAGTGACGATTGAGGTAGCCAGCGGGCGCTCATGCAGCGAAAGCTGTTGTTGCGCTGCTACATTCGGCATCCGTGGAATTCTCGACCGGGGCGCATCGACATGAGTGTGTCCGTCACTCGGTTGGAACTGGGATCCTTCGCGTCGCTCCCCCACCACACCCGCAAATGCGTCTTCTGGGAAGTCGAGCCCGTGGCGCAGACAAGCCGCGGCACGGCACCGGGCCCCGGCGATCTCGAACCCTACGAGAGCGAGTTCGACAAGGAGGCGTGGATCTCGGGTCTTCTCCTCGATTGGGGTGCGTGCGGGCAGGTCGCGATCGAGTCGAGCACGAACACTGTCATCGGTACAGCCTTCTACGCGCCGCCCAATCGTGTTCCGCGGTCGCAGCACTTCCCTACGTCGCCGGTCAGCCACGACGCCGTGCTGCTCACCAGCATCCGTACCGAGCCCGGCCACGACGAAGTCGCCACCATCCTGCTGGACGCGGTGCTGGGCGACCTGATCCGGCGAGGCGTCCGGGCGGTCGAATCGTTCGGTCTGGTACGGAACGGGTCCGGCGCGGATCCCTTTGTGCTCGCCGGGAGCGCGGGCGGGGTGGCCGACGATCTCGAGCTCTGGTCGGATGAGGCGATCGTCGAAGTCGCGCGTGAGATCCTCGACGACCCCCAGGCCGATCTCTGCACGAACTGTATGAATGACGCGTCGTTTCTGAAAGATTCCGGGTTCGACGTCGTGTCGTCGCACCAGAGGTTCCCGCGTTTCCGACTGGAGCTCGACGAAGGGCTCGGCTGGAAGGTCGAGGTGGAGAGTGCGCTGCAGAAACTGGTGGTGATGGCCGAGATGGATCTGGCCGGTCGGCAGCGGACGGCGGTCCCGGTGGGAACCGGGCCGCAGCGGATCAGCGGGAGCTGTTCTCCGCGGCCAGCAGATCCGCGAAAGTATAAGTGCCCGTAGGACGATCGTCCTGATCGAGCAGGTACAGTCGCTTCACCGCCACCACGATGGCGTCGGCGATGACGTTGCGCCAATCCGAATCAGCAAGCACTGCAGCGTCGTTCGGGTTCGTGATGTAACCGACGTCGATGAGGGCCACGGGCATCTTGGTGAGCCGGAGAACGTCCCATGTGCGCTCGTGGGTTCGGCAGTCCGACAATGGCGTGCGTGCCGCGATCTCCCGCTGGATGAAGCCGGCGAGGTTGCGCCCGATCGTCGAGTACGAGTCGTTGTTGCCGAAGTAGAACGACGCGACACCATTGGCGCGCGCGTTCCGGTAATGGCCGCAGCGGAGCGAGATCATGAGGTCGGCGTCCATCAGATTCGCGACGCGAGCGCGCTCGTCGTCCCCGGGACGTCCCCGACCGTCATGCGACAGGAACGTCTGCATTCCGGCGGCCGCCATCCGGCCTTCGAGACGAGCACCGAGGTCCCACAGCAGTTCCGACTCGCGATCGGCGACCTCACTCGTCGACAGGGCATGGAGTCCACCGGAGCCGGGGTCGATGAGGATCCGCTTTCCGGACAACTGCGGTCCGGAACGACGGACGTGCTCTTCTTCGCGGATCGCGTACGGCGAGCCGCCGGTCACTCTCGTGCCGAGGCGTTCCAGTGAACGCAGGGTGGCCGGACCGCAGATGCCGTCGGAAGCGAGACCGTATTCACTCTGGTAAAGGCACACTGCGTTATGAGTGGTGAGGCCGAAGACGCCGTCGACCAGCGACGTGAAGTAGCCGAGGTTCTGCAGCCGGCTCTGCAGGGTCGCGACATCGTCGCCGACCATGGGCGCCGACAGCTGATACGAGAGCACTCGAGCGCCGAGCCGGTAGGACGCCTCGCGCAGGACGCGGTAGGTAGCCGGACCGACGATGCCGTCGACGATCAGTCCGCGCTCCTGCTGAAACGCACGGACGGCCCGGTCACACGCCTCGTCGAAGACGGCTTCGGGTGGATTCCACCCGTTCGCCGGCCCACCGTGTGTGGCGCTGGAGGATCCATCGTCGGGCAACAGACCACGTCCGACGAGGATGGCGCGGATCTCGGCCACCGCCGAGCCGTGATCACCAAGTCGGAACAATGGCATCTGGTCACCCCTCGTACGAATCGCGGCAGGTGCGGCTCTGCGCGATGTCCGATGTAGCCATGCGGTACACCGGTGAAACGTCAGCCTGCATTCTCGCAGCTGGACTTCACTACACCAAACTGCACGAAGCCGAATCGGTGTGATCCGGCGTGCAGGGGTCTCCGGTCGAGACCACGGCCGACACTACCAACGCAAACAGTCCGCGGGTGGAACGGCAACGTCGTTCACCCGTCGGACTGTCGCGTCGATGTGCGGGAAATCGCAGGTCGTCAGGCCGACTGGCCGACGACCGAGTCGAGCTCACGAAGCAGGGCTGCCTTGCCCTTGGCACCGACGATCGTCTTCACCGGCTGACCCTTGTCGAACAGGATCATGGTCGGGATGGACATGATCTGGAAGTCACGCGCGGTCGACGGGCTCTCGTCGACATCGAGTTTGGCGACCGTCAGCTTGTCGCCGTGGTCGCGAGCGATCTCCTCGAGAACCGGAGCGACCATGCGGCAGGGACCGCACCAGGTGGCCCAGAAGTCCACCAGAACCGGCTTGTCGGCGCCGAGAACGGCGTCCTTGAACGTGGTGTCGGTGACGGCAACGGTGTGTGCACCCATGATCTGATCTCCTTGGTCGGACCGGGCCGGGTGGCCCAGGGGGTAAGTGGTTGACGGTTCAGGCGGGTGCCTGAACAGCGTCGATCTCGGAAACGGAGGCCGCCTCGGCATCGTTCACGCTGAGGTCGGCTGCCTCACCCTGCTCGGCCAGCCAGCGCTCGGCGTCGATGGCCGCCGAACATCCACTGCCCGCGGCGGTGATGGCCTGTCGGTAGGTGTGGTCCACGAGGTCCCCGGCGGCGAACACGCCGGGAAGAGAAGTGAGGGTCGTACGTCCCTGAACCAGGACGTAACCCTCGGAATCCAGGTCGACCTGCCCGCGGACCAACTCGCTGCGCGGATCGTGGCCGATCGCGACGAACATGCCGGTCACATCGAGGGTGCTGACCTCGCCGGTGCGCGTGTCCTCGACCTTCAGACCCGACACCGAACCGTCGCCGACCACGGACTGCACCGCGGCATTGGTGACGAAACGGATCTTGTCGTTGGCACGTGCGCGCTCGAGCATGATCTTCGACGCCCGGAACTCGTCACGACGGTGGACCAGCGTGACACTCCGCGCGAACTTGGTCAGGAACGTGGCCTCTTCCATCGCGGAGTCGCCGCCGCCGATGACGGCGATGTCCTGGTCCTTGAAGAAGAAACCGTCACAGGTGGCACAGGCGGACACACCGCGGCCGAGGAGCTGCTGCTCCCCCTCGATGCCGAGATAGCGCGCCGCCGCGCCCATGGCGAGGATGACGGCGCGGGCCCGGTAGATCTCCCCGCCGACCTCGACCTCCTTGATCCGGCCGGTCAGCCGAACGGTGTCCACGTCCTCCATGCGCAGGTCGGCGCCGAAGCGGATGGCCTGCTCACGCATCTCGTCCATCAACGCCGGACCCTGGATACCGGTCTGGAAACCGGGGAAGTTCTCCACCTCGGTGGTCGTCATCAGGGCGCCACCGAACTGGGTGCCCTCGAAGACGATGGGAGATAGCTCGGCGCGCGCGGCGTAGATCGCTGCGGTGTACCCGGCAGGACCAGATCCGATGATGATCAACTCGTGGATCTGCTGGGTCTCTGGCTGGCTCACTTGTCCTCCGTGCTGTGGGTTTAGCGAGACCCGCCCAGTCCAGGCGGGTCACGGCTGCTTCAACACCAGGGTAGGCGGAGATGTTCCCGCTGACGCGACGCGTGCCCCGGCCGGTCGGCGCAGCCCTGGGCCTCGTGACGTGCCGGTCACCCGCCGACGATGCCTCGTGAGATCAGCGCCGGGTTTCCCAGGTCACAGTCGAGGCCGACGATCAGCGCGTCGAAACGTCCTGCCACGCCCGTCGACAAGAGAATCGCGGCGGCCCCGGTGCCGTCGACGAGGATTCGACCGGAACCGACGATCACCACCTCGACCGGTACCAGGTGCGCGGCGGTGCAGCGGCGGAGCGCCTCCACGGAACCAAAGGGTGCTCCGTCGGTACGCCCGAGGACCGAGAGTGCGGTCGCGATGCCCGCGGGACCCGCCGGGGTCGGGACCGACGACGACTGAGCGCGCGGCGTCTGCCCGGGATTGGTCGCGTCGGGCGCCGAGACCAGCCGCAGTATTCCGACTGTTCCGACCGCGACGACGACGACTGCGGCGGCAGCCAGCAACAGACGGCCGGCCATTCGACGGTCGTCGCGCGATCGGGAGCGGGCGGGTCGACGCCCGCGGCGTGCGGCCGAGATGTCGACCGGTGCGGGATCCCGGCCGAGCGCGGCGAGGGTGGTCGCGACGTCGGCGCGGACCTGGTCGGGAACGGGTGCGGGCGCCGGACCGGCGGAGCGTAGATCGTCGGAGGTGTGATCCAGCGCGGCCAGGATCGATTGTGCGGCAACGTCATCGACGATGCGGGAACGGATATGTGCGGCTGTCCGGTCGGGCAGTGCACCGGCGTGCAGGTCGGCGAGGATCTCCGCCGAATACGGCGGGTCCGGTAGATCGCCGGTCTCGTGGTCGTCGGGTCCCCGAGGGGTCATGGTGTCAGTCTTCCATTCCGGGGGATGGCGGGCGTTCGTGGAGTTCGGCTCGGTTCGGCGTGGTTCACGAGCGGAGTCGGGTCAGAGGAGGCGGTCTCCTGGTCGCGATCCGTCGAATACTTGGACGCGGCCCGCCCCGGTTCGGTTCCCCCCGGCCGCGATCTGTCGGGAACGGTATGGACCAGTCGGGGTGATGGCGGGTCAGCCGCTCCGCAGATGTCCGAGGACCTGGGCGAGTTTGAGGCGGCCGCGAGCGCATCGACTCTTGATCGTGCCCTCGGCGACACCGAGGATCTCGGCCGCTTCGGCGACCGTGTAACCCTCGATGTCGACGGCGACGATGGCCGCCCGTTGCCCTTCGGGGAGGACGTGCAGCGCTCGCCCGATCGACACCGACAGGTCGACGGCGGCGATGTCGTCGGTGGTGTCGGCGATGGAGACCACGTCCCATTCCGGCAGCGGCACGGTTCTGCGGACCTTGTTCCGTCGGATGCGATCGAGGCCGGCGTTCACGACGATCCGGTGCAGCCAACTCGTCACCTTGGCATCGGACCGGAAGTCGTGTGCGGTCCGATGCGCGGCGAAGAGGGCGTCCTGCAACGCGTCTGCGGCATCCTCCGGATTCTGGCTGGTCCGCAGCGCCACCGACCACAGGTAATCGAGATGGCGGCTGATGAGATCGGAGAAGGCGTGTGGGTCGCCGGCGAGGTGAGCGTGCAGAAGCTGCTCGTCGCTACGCGTGTCGATCGCGTCGTTCCCCCCGGGCATGGGCTGAGAGTAGTGGAGCCGACACCGCGTCATCCGTTGGAGCGACGGCTGTGCACAGCTGTCGCCGGTTGACGAATTTGTCCTCAGGCCGGCCGGTCAGGACTCCAGGCGGGCGCGCACCGCAGCCATCCGCGTCCGCAACTCACTCTCGTCGATGACCCCGCGGTCGAGCAGAGTGTGTGCCAGGGCGACCAGTTGGTTCTCGGGGTAGGGCAGGTCGGCGTAGATGGTCGCCGACAGCCGGTCCTCCTCGTCGCGTCGTTCGACGACGCCGGGGGCGCCCGCGTTCACCGCGGTGGAGTCGGCGACCCGGTCGAGCGCATCGCAGAGACCGTCGAGGCTCGTCTTCCACGGTGGAACAGGGTTCTCCACACCGTATTTCGCGGCCATTCGGTGCCACACCTGGTTCCGGTCGACGATCTCCTCGAGTGGTCCGTGGGATGATCCGGTGCGTCCGTCCTCGGTCATCGGCTACTCCCCCGCCGGGTGGACGGCCGGACGGATGGCCGAGACGACGTTGGTGGTGACCCCCGGTCTGGGGAGCGCGACTCCGATGAGGCAGTCGCGGGTGATGATCTCCGACAGCTGCTGCTCGGTCCATCCGTCGGTGCCTGCCGGGCGCCGCGGCATCACCATGAAGCGGTGCTTCTGATTGGAGTCCTGCACGCGTACGGAGACACCCTCCGGGAGCTGGAGTCCGAACTCGGACAGCACCTGTCGCGGCCACCGCACCATCCGGCGACGGTAGTTCGGCGTTCGGTACCACTCGGGCGAGTTCCCCAGGATCGGGCGCGGATAGCACGAGCACAGCGCACACACGATCACGTGATGGATCGTGGGGGTGTCGGCGAGGATCTCGAAAGCCGTGAAATCGCTGGGTGTTCCGAAACCGGTCGGTTCGAGCCAGTCGACGCCGACCTCTTTGCTGGCGGCCATCGGATCGTCGAGTGCCAATCGCTCGAACTCGGGGTCGAGCCAGGCCCGGGCGACGAGCGTCGCCGCGGGCGTCGGCCCGATCTGTTCGGCGAACTCGGTGAAGCGGCGGTGCTCCTCGGCGGTGAAGAGTCCCTTTTCGATGCACAGCTCACGCAGCGCGATCTCGAGTACCTCGAAGTCGGTGATCTCGTCGACCATCGGCTTGACCGTCCGGTCGTGGTCGTGGTCGTGGTCGTGGTGATCGTCGCTCATCAGCGGTCGTCCTCTCCGCCGGCGGATTCGAGCCAGCGTTCGGGGATCTCGGTCTGCAGGGTGTCGTCGGCGGGCCCGGTGTAGCCGTGCCAGAGGTCGCCCATGGTGAACCGGACCACGTAGAACCACTCCGGTTGGGCGTCAGAGAGACCCCAGGTCTCGTCCTCGGGCGCTGGGCTCTCGTAGGCGACGGCCGCGACCTCGCCGACCGCGCCCCGGACGTATTCCGGTGTCCGGGTGTACAACAGGACGGGCAGCTCGCGGACCCGGACCCGGTCCCCGATGCCGAATGCGGCGTCGCCCGCCCGCCCGGCGTAGATCTGCGGGTCGCCGATTCCGATGGCGTGCCGGTGGTGTGTGTTCCGCGGGACGTCGGATCCGTCTCCGACGCTGCGCGGGCGGGCCTCGAGACGCCGGCCGTCCAGGCCGCCCGCGTATCGCTCCCGGACCTCGAGCATGCGTTCACTGAGCTCGCCGAGCGCGATGTGGTGCTTCTCGACGAGAATTCTGGCGACCGCCAGCAACCAGCGTCCGTAGTACGGGATTCCGAGGTAGACCGCGCGACCGACGTCGACGTTGCCGATCCGACGCCGCTCTTCGGACAACCAGATTCCGCGCCAGGCGAGCACCTCACACATGACATAGGTCATGTGCTCCCATTCTTCGTACGCCTTGCCCTCGTAGGTGATCGGTGCGTCGGGCTCACCCCCGACGTCGTGAACCGGCTTCATGTAGGCGACGAATCGATCGTGGTCGAGGAGATCGGGCGTCGGGGCATCCGGCAGCTCGGGATACGAGGACTTAAGTCGCGCAACGAGTTCGAGTTGTCTCGCACGTTCTTCGGCAGTGCTCACCGGACACCTCCCGGACCCTTGTCCGACGGTTGCAGCGCAGTTGCAGGAGAACCTACACGCCGGCCGCGGGGTTCAGGAGCGTTTTCGGCACGCCCTTGCTCCCCGATCCGAACGAACGACAGCCGCGAGCGCATCAACCCTTCGTGGCTCGTCGCTTGCGCTCCTCGCACCTCAGTATCTGCGGCCTGGCGGCCGTCGTGGACTACGAAGGAACCCGTTGTGTTCGAGCAAGCCCAACCACTGCTCCCTGAGCCTGGATATTTCACTGATGTTGCTGGTGTTCGGCGTGTGATACGCGAAAGTGCCTGTCTGCCTTGTGATTATTGATTCACCACAAACAAATAGTCACAAGAAGAAAGGCACCTCGCAGGTGAAGAATAACGTGTATCCCGAGTTGA
>NZ_LNQO01000017.1:0-115622 GCF_001456905.1 Gordonia sp. SGD-V-85 | reverse complement strand
CGCCCAGCGGCTGGCCGATTCCGCCGCAGCGCTGCTGTTCTGGTTCGCGCTCGGCTCAGCGATCATCACCGCCATCGTGTGGACGGTCATCGGCCAACCCGACCAGGCGGTGATTCGAACCATCACCGTGCTGGTCATCGCCTGCCCGCACGCACTCGGCTTGGCTATCCCCCTGGTGGTGGCCATTGCCACCGAACGCGCCGCCCGCGGCGGCGTGCTGGTCAAAGACCGGTTGGCACTTGAGGCCATGCGCACTGTGGATGCGGTGCTGTTCGACAAGACCGGAACCCTGACCAAGGGTGAGCCCACCGTCATCAAGATCGCGGCCGCCGACGGCGTCGATGAGGACACCGTGCTCACCCTGGCCGCCAGCGCCGAAGCCGACAGCGAGCACCCGCTGGCGCGAGCAATTGTCGCAGCGGCCGGCGACCGCGCCCAGCCGGTTCCCGCGGCCACCGACTTCACCTCGTCACCGGCGGTTGGTGTGACCGCTCGCGTCGAGGGTGCCACGGTGCGGGTGGGCGGGCCCCGCATGCTCGAGGAACAGGGCCATCAGGAACTGGCCATCGCTGATCGCTGGCGCGCCGACGGCGCAATCATCTTGCATGTCACCCGCGACACTGAGCTGATCGGAGCTGTCAAACTCGCTGACGAGGTGCGTGGGGAATCCCGCCAAGCCGTCGAGGCGCTGCACGCCCGCGGGGTCGAGGTCGTGATGATCACCGGCGACGCTGAAGCGGTCGCGCACACCGTCGCTCACGACCTCGGTATCGACCGGGTGTTCGCCGGTGTACGCCCGGAAGACAAAGCCAGCAAGGTGGCTGAGTTGCAGCACGAAGGACGCAAGGTGGCGATGGTGGGCGACGGCGTCAACGACGCCCCGGCCTTGGCCCAAGCCGATGTGGGCATCGCGATCGGGGCCGGTACCGACGTCGCGATCGCCTCGGCCGGGGTCATCCTCGCCAGCGACGACCCCCGCTCGGTGCTGTCGGTCATCGAGCTGTCGGACGCCAGCTACCGAAAAATGAAGCAGAACCTGTGGTGGGCAGCGGGATACAACCTGATCTCGGTACCGCTGGCCGCCGGAATTCTCGCGCCCATCGGGTTCGTCCTGCCGATGTCGGTCGGAGCGATTCTGATGTCAGCCTCGACGGTCGTGGTCGCACTCAACGCGCAACTGCTGCGCCGACTCGACCTGCAGCCAGGCGCGAGTACAGTGCGTGGACTGCAGCACAACCGACCGAGATCCATTGAGAAGGTGAGTCCATGACCGCTGCGTCCGCACCGGGACAATCCTCCACCCCGGAAGAATCCTCTGCCTCGGAACACTCCTCCCACGGTTACATCAGCGACAAGGGCAAATACCTGGCCCGCCTCAAGCGCATCGAAGGCCAATCCCGAGGTATCCACCGGATGGTCGACGAGGAGCAGTACTGCATCGACATCCTGACCCAGATCTCGGCGCTGACCAAGGCACTGGAGGGGGTCGCGCTGGGTTTGCTCGACGACCACCTCACCCACTGCGTGCTCGATGCCGCCCACGCCGGCGGGGACGAGGCGCAGGAGAAGATCGCTGAAGCCTCGGCGGCCATCGCTCGCCTCGTTCGTTCCTGAGCCACCCACCACGCCGGGTTCGTCACAGGCGTGGTTCGCCGACCCACTGCGGCACCACCGGCCCCGGCGCGCGGGCGTCGGCATCAGCGGCCATCGCCAGAACCACCCCGCGATCGGCCAGCCACTGTGCCGGATCAACGTTGACTCCCGTCGGATCGAGAACCTCGAAATGCAGATGCGGGCCGGTCGACACCCCACGGTTGCCCACCGTGGCGATCGATTGGCCCATCCGTACTCGCGCGCCCTGCTCGAGCAGATTCTCGTCGTTGTGGCCGTAGGTGGTGATCGTGCCGTCATCGTGGCGGATCCGCATCCACAACCCGAACCCCTCAGCGGGTCCGGAGGTGATGACCTCCCCGTCAGCCACAGCGACAATCGGCGCACCCAGATCATTACCGATATCAATGCCCTGATGGCCCCGTCCGTCACCGAAGGTGGACGTGATCTCACCCGCAGTCGGCGCCACCGCACCGCCACTACCGGGCAGCAGCGGTGTCGGCGTTCCGGGTTCCTGCGGCTGGGGGCCATGCGGCTCGTTCGGATCGTGCGGCACGATCGCGGCGATCAGGGTGGCCACCAGCCGAGCCAGCGGTAACGCGTCGATGATCCGGAACCCGTCTATCGGATCAATGCGCGAAAACGTGCCGAAGCACTGCAGCGCGGCCACACTGCCCGCATCGCCGACACTGCCCGACTGGGCCTGAGCGCCCAGGCAGGACGCCGCCTGCGTGATCGGCTCCCCCAAACTCGCCGCTGCAGCACCACCCAAAGCGGCCTTCACCGAGTCCTGCACGATCGCGATCAACTCCCCGGCCACATGTCCATCGGTCGAGGCCGCCGCCGGTGCGGTGGCAATCACAGGCGCAACGCCCACACACACCGCCACCGCCACCCCCAGCGCCTTGGGGCCCCACCGCTGCCCCGCCTTGACCCGTAGCGATGTCAACACCATCTGCATGCGGTCGCACCTTCCCCACGGACGTCGTAGACCCACGCACGAGTGCCATGCGTGTACCCGCGAGATCACACCACAAGTCACTTGTGCCCCACCAGTCACACGCGGCTCCACTACGAAGCGAACTAATCAGGCATTAGCGGCTTTGTTTGCGCAGTTCACCGCCCGTTTTCCCGGCACCGGACAGGCGACTAACTACTATCGGCGTTAGTAGAATCGTTATCGAAGCGCCGCCGGGCGGTGGCGAAGTATCACCCTTGAGGAGGAGATCGATGAGAGCCACACGAACCGGTGTCGTCGTTGCTGCCGCAGCGGCTGTTCTGACAGTGGTGGCCGCGTGTTCGGACACCTCGACTGAGGATCATTCCTCGATGTCGGGGATGGGTACCAGCACGGCCAGTACCGAATCCTCAGCGGCGGCCACTGCCGAACACAACAGCGCGGACATCTCGTTCGCCCAGCAGATGATCCCGCACCACACCCAGGCGATCATGATGAGCGACATCCTGTTGGAGAAGGACAACATCAACCCCCAGGTCGTCAGTCTGGCCCAGCAGATCAAAGACGCTCAGCAGCCCGAGATCGAGCAGATGCAGTCGTGGCTGAAGCAATGGGGAGCCCCACTCGAGGGCCAGGGACACAACATGGACATGGGTACGTCGATGGCGCCGGGTTCCTCCCCGATGCCGTCGATGATGGGCATGATGTCGCCAGAACAGATGCAGCAGCTACGCGACGCGCAAGGAGCCGAGGCGTCGCGCCTGTTCCTGACGCAGATGATCGAACACCATCGCGGCGCCATCGCCATGGCCAAGACCGAGATTCAAGACGGCCAATCGCCCGAGGCGATCGCTCTGGCACGTCAGATCGTCACTGATCAGGAGAGCGAAATTGCGAGGATGCAGCAGCTTCTCAACAACCCCTAGCGGTCGGACCTGCCCGGGTCGGTCTCGGCTACACACACATCGCGATCACCATCGCCGAGACGACACCGGACACCGCTAGCGTGGTCGGCACCGCCACCACACCAGCCACCGCCGCGGCAGCACCCACATGATGACGTCGCGACCGGCACCGGTGACCGGAGTCCAAGCGGCTCAACCGAGGCCCCACCGACGACGAATCGCTGATCGACAACACACCCACCGGGCCCGCTACAGGTCCCGAACGGGCCAACGTTCCCAACGCCGAGCAGACCGCCCGCGCACCCACCAGCTGGGCCGCGCGGGCATCGGCGGCTTGCTCGACCAAGCCGGCGACCTCACGGCCCGCGCGGCTGAACAACGGAATCAGCGGGAACGCACGCCCGAGAGCGCGGGCCGCCAACACCACGGTGTGATGACGTTGCCGCCGGTGTGCGCGCTCATGAGCAACGACGGCATCGAGTTCCTCACCGGACAACGCCGCCTGCAACCCGGTCGTGGCGGCAATGCCGGCATCCTTGCCCGGCAGACAAAACGCCATCGGCCGCCCGTCGGCGAGCCACCACACATCGGGATAGCGCTCACTGCGGGCGCCCACCAACCGCAACGACTGAAGATACTCCTCACGAGCACCACGCATCCGCACCGCCGATCGCACCGCGATCGTCACCGCTCGGACAATCGCTGCCACGGTCACCACCGCCAGCACGCCACCAGAGATCGCTTCCACCCGCGGGGATGCGCCGTGTGACAACACCCGCAGACACGACACCACCTCAGACAACGAATGGATGCCGAAATGACCGGGAACCGCCAGCGTCACAACAGCTCCCACCCACAACAACGCAAACACGACCTGCGCGGCCGGCCAGGCCACCAACACCCAACGAGCATCGATACGGCCCTGCACCCGAACCATCCATCGAGGCCACAGCCAGCCCAGCACACCTGCGGCAACAACTAACACCACCGCTGCACTCATGGATGCTCACCCATCGTTCGCCTCGATCCTCGACGCCCGCCGTCGTGCTCGCTGAGACCCACGCTCAATACACCTTCCCGGCGGTCCGCCACCTGCACCACCAGCCAGTATGCCCCAGGGGCTCGTCCGTGACGCCGCAACTCCAGCACCCACCGCGCCGCCAATTACTAGGCCCTATAGTAGTTAGATGACGCGGGTTGACCCAGCCTGCGCGTACTAGTTCGAGGGATGCGCTGTGACCGAGAACCCGAGGGGGACGCACTCGCCCCCGGACGACCACCGTCGTCAGTATCTGCATGCCATGCGCGACGTCTACCGGGCACCCACGCCATACTCGGCCCACCAGTTCTTCCACCGCGCCCATCACTTCAGCGTCACCTCGAACCGACGCCGCCACCTCGCCGCACACATCGGTCTCGTCCGCCACCTCGCTGCGATCGGCGACCTCGCCGGGGCGCGTCACCACCTCGGTACGGTCCTTGCCTCCCTCGTCCTCCAAAGACATTGCGGCCAACAACCTTCGCAGGCTTCCATCCCCATCCAGAAGTCGTGACCACGACCGCGACGCCCCAGAGGGCCAGGGTGGCTCTCTACCGACCCTCTATCCCGGTCTCGCCGCCGCGACTGTCGCTGATTCGGTGTAAGTGGTTGTGATCGCCCCCGGCGTGGGGCAGGAGGAATCACGACGATGACCGACACTATCGGGGGCGTGGATGCCCCGGTGGCAGGGCCGGTTCAGACCGGTCGGGAACACGATGTCACCACCGCGGATGCGGTGCGTGAGCTCTCGAAGGCCGAGCAGGCTTTGGTGAGCGATCTGGTACGTAGCTCACGCGCTCAGGGGGTGGCGCTGACCGGTCCTGACGGGCTGCTCAAAGCATTGACCAAGAGCGTGCTCGAAGCCGCGCTCGATGTGGAGATGACCGAACATCTTGGCTACGACAAACATGACGTGGCCGGCCGCAACACCGGCAATTCACGCAACGGCACGCGCACGAAACGGGTCCTGACCGATGCGTGCGGGCAGGTGCCCATCGAGGTCCCCCGCGACCGCAACGGCACCTTCGACCCGGTGATGGTCGGTAAGAGCAAGCGTCGCGTCACCGATGTGGATCGGGTGGTGCTGTCGCTGTATGCCAAAGGCCTCACGACCGGCGAGATCTCGGCGCATTTCGCCGATGTCTACGGTGCGTCGGTGTCGAAAGACACCGTTTCGCGCATCACTGATCGGGTCATCGAGGAGATGGTGGGTTGGTGGGCGCGCCCGCTGGAGAAGGTGTACGCGGCGGTGTTCATCGACGCGATCATGGTCAAGATCCGTGACGGGCAGGTACGTAACCGGCCGATCTATGCTGCGATCGGTGTTGATCTCGACGGGCACAAAGACATCCTCGGCATGTGGGCCGGTGACGGGGGCGGCGAGTCGGCCAGGTTCTGGTTGGCGGTGCTCACCAACCTCGAGAACCGGGGTGTCCGCGACATCTTCTTCGTTGTCTGTGACGGGCTGAAAGGGTTGCCCGACAGTGTATCTGCCGCATTCCCGTTGGCCACGGTACAGACGTGCATCATCCATCTGATCCGCAACACCTTCAAGTACGCCTCCCGCAAGTACTGGGACCAGATCAGCGCCGATCTCACACCGATCTACACCGCGCCGACCGCCGCTGAGGCCCGGCTGCGGTGGGAGGAATTCGCTGAGAAGTGGGGAAAGCCGTACCCAGCGATCGTGGCACTGTGGGAGAGCGCGTGGGAGGAGTTCATTCCGTTTCTTGACTACGACGTCGAGATTCGGCGGGTGTTGTGCTCTACCAATGCGATCGAAAGTCTCAACGCCCGTTACCGGCGTGCGGTGCGCGCTCGCGGGCACTTCCCGAACGAGCAGTCCGCACTCAAAACGCTGTACCTGGTGACCCGGTCGCTGGACCCAAAGGGTACCGGTCAGACGAAGTGGGCCGTACGCTGGAAGCCAGCGCTCAACGCCCTGGCCATCACGTTCGCCGATCGTATGCCCGCAGCCGAAGAACGCTGACCCACCGAGCAATCGGAAAACCGCCGCTTACACCGAATATCGGACAGACCCTCGTTTCGGCCGAGTCGGCTCGGTCATCCGCTATGCGGCCGACATCCCGGCGGTGGCGGTGTGAGCGTTGTGGAGGTGTGAGATCGGACCGGCGGCGGTCCTCCAGAAGGTCATGACGTTCGGCTTCTTGCGTGGCTTCGCGCAGCCTCCGATCGCGGGCACGCTCGGCTCGCGGAGGGGCCAGTTTTGCGGCGAGTCGGGTGGTGGTGCGCCGCGGAATGTCCCCTGTCGCAACGGTGTGCGGTGAGGGCTTTCCTGCGCGGCTGCTCGAACCGGATACGGCGCGGGTTCGGAGGTAGGTCGTCGAGGGTTTCGAGGGAACCGCTGCCGTCACCCGCTGTCGGGGTGCCCGGCCAGGGCTGGCCGAGGCGTGGACGGACGTGGTCTGTCGCGGCGCCGGCAAACCCGCCAGGGGATCGAGGTGTCATTGCGACGTGGTGAGGAATACAAGGATGGCGGCCAGGGTGATGAGGTAGGCAAGGGCCCACCGTAGGTCGTGGTGCGGGGTGGGCGGGGTGTAACGGTGAAATGTGAGGCTGCGAGAGGTCATGACTGCGAGTTCGATCCAAGTGGTGGGATTGGAGTTGTGCGACAACAAGAGTCGTCGCAGGGCCGACGCACGTCCCGAAACGCCACCCTGAGCTCGAGGCGTCCAAGTCACTACGCCTCGGGAGGTGTGGGCCCGGCCGTAGAGGTGTGTGACGCGGTCAGGGCCGTCGAGCGGAAGCCAGCTGCTGTCGAGGGATGCTGTTGAGCCCACAGGCACCCATGCTGGTTAATTCGGGCCGGGCGTGCGTCGCTGCTGTTCTACGGGTGTCCGGTGTGGCTGGTACCGGTGTTCGGATTGATCCGGGTGGTGACGTGGCCGGCCCATGATGTGGGTCCACCAGTGCTGCAGCGGGCTGGGGTCGGGCCAGACGATCGGGTGAAGTTCAGGGGCGGGGGCCGACATCGGTTGGGTCCTTCCTGGGTCATGTCGCCGGAACGTGCCGGGGGTGAACGTCGTGTTCCTAGATAGCACTCGTCTGGGTGAATCGCCACCCGATGCCGAAAGCGGGCTACTGCTCTGCTCTTGGGTCGAGTGCTGTTGTGCCGGTGGAGGACTGAGTGCGTTGATCATCGAAAAGACGCTTGGCACTCACTGGCGTTGAGTGCTAATCTGATGGCGCGCAGTGATGGTTGATGTGGTGCCGTCAGCGTGGCGGCACCCGTGGATCAAGGAGGTGTTTGCGATGCTGGGTATCGATCCGTTCTCCATGGTTGATGACTGGGCTCGAGGACTTCTCACCGGCGAGTCCGGCGCTGGCCGACGTACACCGCGGTTCATGCCGATCGATGTGTACAAGGTCGACGACCACTATTCGTTGATCGCCGACCTGCCTGGTGCTGATCCTGGTTCGATCGATCTCAACGTCGACAATGGGGTGTTGACCTTGTCGGCGCATCGCAGCGCACTCTCGGATGAGGGTGTGCAGTGGCTGGCCAACGAGCGGTTCGCCGGCACCTATCGTCGACAGATCACTCTGGGTGAGGGTGTCGATCCGGCGAAGATCTCTGCTGCCTATGACAACGGTGTGCTCACGGTGACGATCCCGGTGGCCGAGAAGGCCAAGCCTCGCAAGGTGGCCATCGAGCATTCCGGCGCCGGACGTCAGGAGATCACCGCCGGCTCCGAGGCGGCCTCGGGCTGACTGACCGGGGAGGTGGTTCGTCACTGTCACCCCAGTACCGGGAGGTCTGAGATGATGATGGGCTGCGTCACGGCTGCGTCGCCAGCCGGATGTGTCGACGTGATCGACGCCGAAGACACCTGGCTGGCCGCTGAAATCGATGCTGTCTTCGCGCAGGTCGGCGATCCGCAACAGGTGCTACCTACCCTCACGTGCGGGGTCGGCACCGTTCGGCGCCGGGTACCTGGTTCAAGCCGAACCGCCGCTCGCATCGCGCACCTGCGGCCGCGACACCGAGTGGTGAGGCGAGGTGGGCGGCAGCGTGGCCCGCCCACCTCGATCTGAGAGCTTCTGAAAGACGCCTGCGTCCGGGAGCCGGAGGGGTTGGCGGTCTCGGGCTCTGGGCGATCGCTGTCACGCATCGAGCGTGGCGTGGCATGACCCGAGTGAGGTGGGCGGCCCAGGTTCATTCGGGTGTCTCATGACGAGCCCGACACTTTTGAACAGCCCGACAGTCGATGCTGCTCGCTAGTTGTCTTGGGTAGTGGCACAGTCGCATACGTTGTCACAGATTGAGTGCACTCTGATCGTCCGCGTCGCGCCGAAGCTGCGATCGATCGGCTCCTCGAATGCCATGCCAGCAAGGTGTTCGTGACCATGGTCAGTGTCGGGAACATAGTGATGCATCGGACGCGAAAAGCAGCAACGAGTGACTGTGCAGTGGTAGCGGAGCGTGTCGGTTGCTCTCGACTGTCGGTGTCCGTCGTCTCGCCTCGAGAGCAGAGGATGAAGGCTGTCTGTCAAGATCAACTTCACAACGTCTCGGGCGACGCGCGACATAGCTGTGGGAATGCAACGACACCGGTGCCAGCGGAGACACCTCGCGTGGTCGGCGCCGCTGGCATACACAAAATTGAAAACGATTGTCGAGCAGTCACTGTCATGACGAAGAGCATCAATCGCACCGGTCAGAGCAACCCTCGCAACTTGAGTAACAGATAGTGATCGGCGAGCTTGGCGGGCAGCTTGTCCGGTGGGGCATCCACCACGTCGACGCCGAGCCGGCCCACCGCGGTGGCGGTGCGGTCCCGCAGGGTGAGTGTGCGTGCCGCGGCGGCGGCGTCGTAGATCTGTGCGGCGTCGGCGCGCTCGGTCAGCATGTCGTCGAGGGCGGGGTCGGCGACTGAGCCGATGATGACCTTGTAGCGTTGCGCGAGCACCGAGAGCGGGGGGAGCAGCGACTCCTCGACGGCCGCGGGCTCGAGGGGCGTGAGTAGGACCAGCAGTGCGCGCTGTCGCCCGATCTTGGCGACCTCGGCACCGAGAAGTGGCCAATCTGCTTCCAGGAGGGCGGGCTCGAGATCCGCCATCGCGGTGACGAGGCTGTTCAGCAGCATCGTGCGACCGACGCCGACCACCCGTCGATGGACCCGCCGGTCGCCGGCGATCAGATCGACCCGGTCGCCGGCATGTGACGCGAGCGCGGCAAGCAATAACGCGGCATCCATCGCGGCGTCGAGTCGAGGTGTGTCGCCCACACGCCCGGCCGACGTCCGAGACGTGTCCAGGACGATGACGATGTGCCGATCCTTCTCCGGTTGCCACGTGCGCACCACGGTCGAACGACGCCGGGCGGTGGCCCGCCAGTCGATGCTGCGGACATCGTCACCCTCGACATAGTCACGCAGGGAATCGAATTCGGTTCCCTGACCACGCACGCGCACCGCCGACCGGCCGTCGAGCTGCCGCAGATGGGCCAACCGTGACGGCAGCAGCCGCCGCGAGTCGAAGGGCGGGAGCGCGCGGACGCGGCCCGGCAACGGCACCGACCGTTGACGTCCGGCGAGGCCGAGGGGACCCACCCGGCGGACGGCGACCCGGACCGCGAGTCGGTCACCGCGCCGGGTGGGGGTGAGAGTCGTTGTCACCGAGCGGGTCTCCGCACGTGGAACGGACGCCCGGTGGGTGTTGTCCGACGCACCCGCGGACGGCTGCCAGCTGTCGCGCAAGACTCCGCGGAACGTCTGCGAGCCGTGGTTGGTGACGGCGATCGAACACGTCGTGCGCTGGCCGAGCCGGATCGGGGCGGGTGCCGACCGCGACATGATGATCGACTTCGTGGACCCTGCCAGCGCGATGTCGAGGCAGGTGAGCAGGACACAGAACAGCGCCCACAGCACGGGGACGAAGTAGTTCGGCCATATCAGGATGGGCACCGCACCGAGCAGCACCAGGATCAGAAAGCGGCCGGTGAGGAACATCAGCGGGGGACGGGCACCGAGTTGATCGCGGCGTCGAGCACCGAACCCACCGACACCCCTTCGAGTTCGGCCTCCGGGCGCAACGACAGGCGGTGCGCGAGCGTCGATTGGGCGAGCGCCTGCACGTCGTCGGGGGTCACGAAGTCGCGGCCGTTCAGCCACGCCCATGCCCGGCTCGTGCCGAGCAGTGCGGTTGCGCCGCGCGGACTGACGCCGAGGGCCAGTGACGGCGAGAATCGGGTGGCCCGGGCGATGTCGACGATGTAGGCGGTGACCTGCGGGGCGACCGTCACCCGGCGGACCTGCTCGGCGCCGGCCTCGATGTCGGCGGCCGAGGCGACCGGACGGAGGCCGGCGGCGGACAGATTCCGCGGATCGAATCCGGAGGCGTGCCGCGTCAGCACGGTGATCTCGTCGTCGCGAGGGGGGAGCGGCAGGGTGACCTTCAGCAGGAAGCGGTCGAGCTGGGCTTCGGGCAACGGGTAGGTGCCCTCGTACTCGACCGGGTTCTGCGTCGCCGCGACGAGGAACGGGCTCGGCAGCGGGCGGGAATCCCCGTCGACGGTGACCTGCCGTTCCTCCATCGCCTCGAGCAATGACGCCTGGGTCTTCGGTGGGGTGCGGTTGATCTCGTCGGCCAGCAGGAGATTGGTGAACACCGGTCCTTCGCGGAAGGTGAATTCGGAGCTGGCGGAATCGAACACGAGTGAGCCGGTGACATCACCGGGCATGAGGTCGGGGGTGAACTGCACGCGCTTCGTCTCGACGTCGAGCGCGGCCGCCACCGACCGGACGAGCAGCGTCTTGGCCACGCCGGGAACGCCTTCGAGCAGGATGTGCCCGCGGCAGAGCAGCGCGATCAGGATGCCCGCCACCGCCGGGTCCTGGCCGACGACGGCTTTCCCGACCTCGCCGCGCACGGCCCCGAGCGCATCGCGGGCGCGGTTCGGCGCTCCGCCGGGTCGGTGGTGCGCGTACTCCGGTGGTGGCCCGGCAGGTGCCTTGGCGAACGGGTCTGCGTGTACGGATGCGTCCGGGGCGAACGGACCGGGGCGTGGGTTGCGGGACGGGTCGACGGTCATGGCGTGTGTCGGACTTCCTTCTCGAGGTTGGTCAGCTCGGCGGTGAAGTGCACGAGCTGGGTGTCGGTGGTGGGGAGCGGACCGGACAGCAGCGACCGGACCTCGCCCAGATCACGGTGCGTAGCCCCCACCACGGCGAGGACGATCGCCGACACCATCGGGTCCGAGTTCTCGGTCGACGCGACGACGGTGTCCCAGTCGGGTCGCGACAGTGCGTCGGTGGCACGGGCGGCGTCGAACGGAAGTCCCAGATACGACGCCAGCGAACCCAGCGTGTGGATGCGCAGCGCCGCCGCGGCGCGCGCGTCGGCTCCAGCGCGGTGATACATCCGGCCCCGCGCCCGGGTGGTCTCGACCGCCTTGACGACCGCCGGGAGCGGCTCGGTGACCAGCGAGCCGAATCGCCGGCCCCGCCACAACATCAGGGCCAGAACCGCGAAGACGGTCAACACGATCAGCGGCCCGACCGCGGCCGGGATGTCGGACTCCTCCTCCTCGGTCGCGACTTGATCGGTGAAGAAGGGCACGTACCAGAGGATCTCGTCGGACCTCGCGAATATCCGCACGGCGACGCCGGCGTTGTCCTGCTGTGCCAGGTGCTCGTTGGTGAGCATTGCGCCACTGATGACGACGAATTCGGGACGGTCGGCGGTGCGGGGGACCACGACCAGATTCGATGTCCCGTCGGACGTGAAGCAGGCCGTGGCCGCGGGCGAGGTCGGTGAGTATCCGAACGGACTGAAGTCGACGACGTCGGTCTCGTCGATGCCGGGCGTGCGGCAACCCGCGGGGACCGCTGCCGGGCCGGCGCCGTAACCGGACGTGACGGGCAGGTCGAGCGCGGTGAGCACGGTGGTGTCCGGCGCGATCAGGATCACGCGGTCGGCGTCCTGCACGCGCTCTCGGAACTGTTGTGTCGTACCGGGATTGAGCGATGAGGTCGAGCTCGCCACCACCGTGGTCCCGCGGCCGGGACGTGGGGCGTCGGTGAACTCCGCGAGGCCGCGCACCTGCCGGAGGTCGGTCCCGTGGTCGTCGAGGATCTGAGCGAGAGCGCGCGATCCGGTGGGCTGGGCGTTGTCGGGGTCGTAGCTTACGCCGGGACCGGGCGTGCCTTGCGCCCCGGTGAGTGCCGTGACACCGAGGAGCCCGACGCCGGCGACCACTACCAGCACGATGGTCACCCAGATCCACGCCGGCGTCTTGTTCTTCGCGGGCGCCGGTCGCATCGGCGTCGACGTGACGGGTCCGGGTGGCGTCGCCTGCACGGTGCCGGTCACCGGGGCACCGCCAGTCGGCTCGACCGGACCGTGTCCTGGTCGACCGGCCGTGCGGACGAGACCCCGCGTTCGATGTCGAGGACCGCGCGCGCGGACTCGGCCGATGCGTGTCGGTCGCCGTAGGCAATGGCGTCGAACAGGTCTGTCGCCGTTCGTAACCCGGAGTCGTAGGTGGGGAAGCGGGGTCCGAGGTCGACAGCGACCTCGTGGGCGGTCAGAGACGGTTCATCGGCCAGCAGACCGCGCTCGATACCCCGACGAGCCACGGCACGGACGGCGGCGAGCACACACTCGTCGTACCGGCCCGCGGCGAAGGCGGCGTCGGCGTCGGACCGGAAGTCGGCCGCGGACCGAGCCGGCCCTGTCAGTACCGACCCCGTTGGCGGGCCAGCGGTGGTGCGGGGAACTCGTGGGTTGCGTCGGAGATGCCGGACGACCGCGACGACGAGCCCGAGGACGAGGGCGATCGCCACGACGATCACGATGCCCCGAAGGGTGTCGGAGCCGCCGAACCAGCCGAAAACGTTGTCGGCGATCCACTCCCAGAGCCGCTCACCGAAGCGGTCGAACCACGACGGTTCGGGTGGTTGATACTCGGATTCGGACAGCTCCTCCTCGGCCCACCGGCGTGCTTCGTCGTTGCCGGGGTCCAATGGCGCAGCGAGAACTCCGATCACCGGTCACCCTGTCCGGAGAAGAACGGCGTCGGGGCCGCCTCGGCGCGTGCATCGTCAAACAGGACGGCCGGGACGACGGTCAGTACCGGTTGCACGACCATCGACGCCACGACGATGCCGATCACCGCGACGACGGTCTCGGTGGCACGGGCGTCCCCGTCGTCGAACCACATGCCGGAGATCGATCCGAGAAGATCGAAGGGGTACATCATCGTCGTCATCGCGACCCACGCCAGCACGACCATGACCGCCAGGATGCCGAAGGTCCGCCAGAACCGCTCCGCCGACAACGACCCCGAGCGGGCGATCGCGTCTCGCACGGAGAGGCCGTCTATCACGATCGCCGGCGCCGTGAACACCGTGCGTACCAGCAGCCACGTCACCGGGATGAGCGCGACGAGGAAGAGGAGAAGACTCCCGGTGATCAGCACGATTCCGTCGGAGGCGATGCCCAGTCCGAGGAGTGCGATGCCCGGGGCGAACGCCGCGGCGACGGCGAGTCCCAGGAGTGCGGTCCACCCCGACAGTCGGGCGAGGGACCGGCGTCCCGCGCGCAGGGTGTCGTCGATTGTCGGTACGGACCCGGCGCGCAGGCGGGCCAGGGGACGGGCGGCGAGACCGCTGAGTGCGCCCGTCATGACGGTCCACTGCGCAAAGACGATGAGGACGAACGCGATGACCGGTGCCAGGCTCGCCCAGTCGTCCGGGTCGTCGAGGGTCGGTTCGGCACTCACCAGCCACCAGGTGACGAGCGCGACTGGTGCCGCCGCCGCGGCCCAGCTCACGCCGACGAGGCCCAGGAAGACGCGCGGTGCCGCGAACGTGGTGGAGAAGATCTGTTGCAGCAGTGCGTTGACGGGCGTCGGTCGTCGTGGCGGCATCCACCCCGGCCACCCGTTCCCCGGAAGGGGAGCACTCGAGCCAGGTGGGGTCGACATCGCCGAACCCCATTGCGGCTGCGGTCCGGGCACGGTAGGCGGCCGCGGTGTGGGTGGACCCTGCGGCGGTCCCGCATCTGGCACCGGGCTCCACTCGTCGGATACGACGGGCGGCTGCCACGGGGGCTCGCCGGACGGTGGTGGAGGTACGCGCGGCGGCTCGGTCATCGAGAGGTGCACCGGCCTTTCCGCACGCGGGGAAACTGTGCGGCGAACGTATCAAACAACTCCGACCGGGCACCGAAATCATCCACCGGTTGACGGACGCCGTGCTACCGTGCCGAATTAGAACACGTTCTACTTTTCTGGAGGATTCATGACCGTGGAACAAGCCGGGCTCGCCGAGAAGATCGACGCGGCCGTCGACTCTTATATCGAGCTGCTCAACTCGGGTGCCGCAGAGCAGATCGCCGACCTCTACGCCGCGGACGCGACCGTCGAAGACCCCATCGGCGCGGACATCCGCGACACCCGCGAGCAGCTGGTGGAGTTCTACTCGGTGATCACCGGTATGGACGAGCGCACCGCGACGCTCAAGTGGAAGAAGATCGCCGGCGACACCGCGGTCTTCGAGTTCACGCTGGTCACCAAGACCGCCGGACTCGCCTTCGAGATCACCCCCGTCGACATCATGGTCTTCGACGCCGAGGGCAAGGTGTCGACGATGCGCGCGGTCTGGCAGCAGTCGGATCTCAAGCAGCTCTGACCCCTACCCGATTGAACCGCAAACCCACCCTTTTTCCGTAAACCCACCGCGCTTGGACCGGGTGGGTTTACGGAATAAGGGTGGGTTTGTCGGACAGCCGTGCAGTCAGCCCCGCCCGGTCGGCCTCAGCACGATTTCTTCGGGGTGGGCGTCGGCCGGGGTGGAGATGGCGTGCACGACTGCTCGGGCGACGGTCGCGGGACGCAGGAACCGCGACCCGTCGTACTCGTCTCCTTCGATGGCGACGATGTCGCGTTGCATGTCGGTGTCGATGCGGCCGGGGAAGACGGACGTCACCCGGAGGGTCGGTTCCTCGACACGCAACCCGTCGGCGAGCGCTCGCGCCGCGAACTTGCTTGCTGCATAGGGGGTCCATCCGGGGTTGACCCGGCGTCCCGCGCCCGAGTTGATGAACACGACGTGGCCGGCGGCCGCTCGTAACGCGGGGAGCAGCAATCGCGTCAGCTCGGCGGCCGCGACGACGTTCACCTCGAGGATGTGACGCCATTCCTCGACGGGTGTCTCCGCGACCGGTTCGAGACTGCTGGCCACCCCGGCGTTGTGGACGAGGACGTCGAGCTCGGTGATCGCCTCGACCGCGGCTTCGACCTCGTCGTAGCCGGTGAGATCGACGGCGAAGGTGCTCGCGCCGTCGAGTTCGGTCGCCAGCCGATCGAGTTCGGGGGAGGGTCGTCCGCCGAGCAGGAGGTCGTGGGTCGGCGCGAGCTGGCGGGCGATCTCGGCTCCGAGGCCGCGGCTCGCCCCGGTGATCAACGCGGTGGGCACCTCTCGACCCTACTGCGAATCCGTGGGTGGCAGCCCCGTCGGGCTCGATGAGCAGACGCCGACGTCGCGGGGCACAATCGTCGACGTGGCCAGGTACGGATTCACCCCAACGCAGCTGTCGGCACGTGCCGCGTACCTGCTCCGAGGCAACGACCTGGGCACGATGACAAGCGCTGCGCCCAAGTTGTATCCGCACATGTGGAGCTGGGATGCGGCGTTCGTCACGGTCGGTCTCGCACCGTTGTCGGTGGAGCGGGCCGTCATCGAGATGGACACCCTGCTGTCGGCGCAGTGGCGCAACGGGATGATTCCGCACATCGTCTTCGCGAACGGCCGCGACGGCTACTTCCCGGGGCCGGCTCGCTGGGAGTGCGCCCGCCTCGCCGAGTGCGCACCGGATTTCCCCGACACGTCCGGTATCACCCAGCCGCCGGTGCATGCGATCGCGGTGCAGCGCATCCTCGATCACTCCCGACGCCACGGTCGCACCACCCGCGCCGTCGCCAACGAGTTCATCGACCGGCGATGGAGTTCGCTGGTGCGGTGGCATCGCTGGCTGGCACACGCGCGGGACCCCAACGGCCGGGGGCGGATCACCATCTTCCACGGCTGGGAGTCGGGGATGGACAACTCGCCACGCTGGGATTCCGCGTACGCCAACGTGATCCCCGGGGTCGACCTTCCGCCGTACCAGCGCGCCGACCTCGATCACGTCGACGACTTCTCGATGCGGCCCACCGACCTCGAGTACGACCGCTACATCTGGCTCGTCGAACAGATGAAGCGCGCCAATTACGACGACGCGCTGCTCCCGAAGGTGATGAGCTTCGCCGTCGAGGACGTCTTCGTCTCCGCCATCTTCGCCGTCGCCTGCGATGTATTGGCGACGATCGGTGAGGACTACTCCAAACCGCGGTCGGATGTCCGAGATCTCCGCGCGTGGGCTGACCGGTTCCGGGCCGGAGTAGTGTCCGCCGCCAACGATCGGAACGGTGCCGCAAGGGATTTCGACCTGCGCGCCAACTCGTGGATCAACACCGAGACGATCGCGGTCTTCGCGCCGCTGCTGTGCGGCGGCCTCTCCCGGGACCGCGAACGCGCGCTGCTGCGACTCTTCGACGGCCCGCGCTACTGCGGCCACCCGGATCTGCGGTATGCGGTCCCGCCGTCGACGTCACCGATCTCGGCCGACTTCCGCCCGCGCGAGTACTGGCGCGGGCCCGTCTGGCCGGTGATGACCTGGCTCTTCAGTTGGGCGTTCGCCCGCCGCGGCTGGACCGAGCGGTCGGCGCGCCTGCGCGAGGAAGGACTCCGCCAGGCCACCGACGGGACGTTCGCCGAGTACTACGAACCGTTCACCGGCGAACCACTCGGCAGCATGCAACAGAGCTGGACCGCGGCGTCGGTGCTCGACTGGCTCGACTAGAGCTCCCGCATCCGACGGCACACGTCGTCGTAGACGTCCACGAGTGGCCGGGGCGTCCCCGACGACCCGGGACGCTCGTTGATTTCTACCCACTCCTCGAAGGCGCACTGCACCTCGAGATTGGCGATCTCCAGGATCATCCGTAGCTGACCGCGAGTTCGCGCCGAGCTGCGGTCGCCCAGGGCCTCGGGCCGTCGGCGTGACTTGTCGGCGTAGCGGCCGAGGGCGGCTCGGCTCAGGGTGGGTGTCGCGAGTACGAGTTTCTGCACGCGCATGAAATGGGCGGACACGTCGTCGCTGCGATCACCGAACCCCTCCAGGAGCTGCCGGTAGACGCCCTCGATGTCGGCGAGCGACAGGGCATCGGGGTCGATGCCGGCCAGATGGTCGTCGAGTGCCTGGTCGAAACCGAAGCGGTCGAAGAGCACGCACTCTTCCTTGGTCGGGAAATACCGGAAGAACGTGCGCGGTGAGACCCCGGCGGCCGCGGCGATCTCGTCGACCGTCGTCTCGTCGAATCCGTTGCGCTCGAACAGTTCCACTGCGGCCTCGTAGATCTCCAGGCGCGTCGCATCTCGACGGCGGGCCCGCAACCCGCCGGTCTCGGAGGATTCCGGCATGGGTCGAGACTAGCGGTCGACCGGCGCGGGTGTCAGTCGGTGCCAGCCTGGCAGTCTCTGCCACTTTCCGGTAGCGTCGCCGTGTGATCGACCCGGACCACCACAGCGATGAGAGAACGACAGTGACCGAGAACGCCGCCCTCCCGGGCACCGACAACAGAACCGACACCGGCACGGATCGCAGCGCCGTCTTGCTCATCGGGGTCCTGCTGGTCGCGGCCTTCGTGGTGATCCTGAACGAGACGATCCTGAGCGTCGCGTTGCCCACCCTGATGGCCGACCTCGAGATCACCGCCGCCACCGCGCAATGGCTCACCAGCGGGTTCCTGCTGACGATGGCGATCGTCATCCCGATCACCGGCTACCTGATGCAGCGATTCACCCTGCGTTCGATCTACATCGCGGCGATGACGTTGTTCACGATCGGCACCCTCGCCGCCGCCCTCGCGCCGGGCTTCGAACTCCTGATCGTCGCCCGCGTGGTGCAGGCGTCCGGCACCGCGCTCATGGTCCCGCTGCTGATGACGACGATCCTGAACGTCGTCCCGGAGCAGAATCGTGGCCGCACGATGGGACTGGTCTCCATCGTCATCGCCGTCGCGCCGGCCGTCGGTCCGACGGTGTCCGGCCTGATCCTGCAGTCCCTCAGCTGGCGAGCCATGTTCTGGATCGTGCTGCCCATCGCGATCGGTGCGCTGATCCTCGGCGGGGTGTTCGTCCGCAACGTCACCGAACGTCGGCCCGCGCAGCTCGACCTCATCTCGGTCCCGTTGTCGGCTCTCGGCTTCGGCGGTGTCGTCTACGGTCTCAGCAGCATCGGGGAGTCGGCGGGTGGGCACGCCCCGATCCCACCGTGGGTGCCACTCGTCATCGGCGCCGTCGCGCTCGCGTTGTTCGTCGTGCGACAGCTCAAACTCGCCGACCGCGGCTTGGCACTGCTCGACCTGCGGACCTTCGCGATCGCACCGTTCCGCTTGGCCGTCGTGCTGATGGCCGGGTTCATGCTGACGCTCTTCGGCGCACTCATCCTGCTTCCCCTTTTCCTACAGAACGTGATGGGCAAGGACGTCCTGACCAGCGGCCTCGTGCTCCTGCCCGGTGGCCTGGTGATGGGTCTGCTGGCGCCCTTCGTCGGTGCATTGTTCGACAAGGTCGGTGCACGACCATTGGTGCTACCGGGCACTGTGGCCGTCAGTGCCGGCACGTGGCTGCTCACCACGCTCGACGCCGGGTCGTCGTTGGGCATGGTGATCGCGGCTCACGTGATCCTCAGTGCTGGTATCGCTTTCGGTCTGACGCCGCTCATGACCTCGGCGCTGGGATCGCTGAGTCCCGAGCTGTACTCGCACGGCAGCGCGACCGTCAGCACCATCCAGCAGGTCGCGGGAGCGGCAGGCACCGCGCTGTTCATCACGCTGATGTCCCGGGGTACACAGTCGGCCATCGACGACGGGGTGAACCCGCTGCAGGCGGGGGCCGATGGCATTCATCTGGCCTTCGTCGTCGCGGCCTGCCTGTCACTTGTGCTCATCGCAGCGGCCGCGCTCGTCCGTGGCCGAACGGGTGCACCGACGGCCCGGGCCGCCGAGTCGGCCTAGCCGCTCGACCGTCGCTCCGGCCGGCTCATCGGGTCCGGTAATCCAGCAGACCGGACCAGAACTCGTCGGGGATCTCGTCGCCGGCGCGCAGCACCTGCGCAAGGCCGGCGGCCATGAAGACGCCGAGCAGACCGAGCCATAGCCCGGACACCGAGATCGCCACCCAGGCGATCACGACGGCGGCAGGCCACGGGTCGAGGATCAACAAGACCGGCGCGAAGAAGAAGCCCGCCCCGATGAACCACGAGGACAGGGCGCGATCGCACCGCATGACCGCGGTCAGCCACCGCGGACTCGAGCCCGTGGGCGCGAGGAGAGCAGCGGGCCTTCTGCCGACGGTCGGTCGGTCGGTCATCAGACACCTCCTCTGCGGATCGTCGTGATCCCAGTGTCGGCGTCAGACGTCGTGACAGCCACTACCTCTCAGGTAGTCGCCGCACCCGGGCCGATGTCGTGTGCGAATGCCACCGCATCGTCGGGTCAGGCCGTCGTCCGGTGCTCTTCGTTCGGGTGTGCGTGTGGAAAGCCGATGGATCGCAATCGATTCAGTGCATGGGTACGGGCCCGGTGCTGGTTGCCCGGCGGCGGCACGTAGACACCCGCCCAGATCCCGGTCAGGTGAGTCGGATCGTCCAGGGCGAGGCGGGCGCAGCGCGAACGGATCGGACAGCGGACGCACCCGTCGACAGCGTGCCGATTGGCCAGGCTCCGGGCACCGGCGGCCTGCTCCGGGAACCAGGCGTCCGGGTTCGAGGTACACGTGGGTTGCATGTCAGGCACTCCGCCGACATCGCGCGCACCTCGTGCACGACCCGTCGTGCTGGTTGCGCCGGCAACCGTCACCCACTGACGCCGATGGCCCATCGATCCCTCCGATCAAACTGAGAACGTATGTTGTCAGAGTCTGGTCGAAGGTGCAACACCGATCGCGAATCACGTTGCCGCGCTGTCGCGGTCGTGCCGAGCAGGCCCGCGGAGTCGAGTCATGAGACGGCGCCCGGCTGGGTTCTCAACCGGGCGCCTGGGCCGGGTCGCTCGCATGCGGCGGAACCGGCTTGCCGACCGCGGTACCCGACCGACCAGGGGCCGAAACGGCGAGCACCTGCGGGTCGATGTCTGCGTGCCCGACCGCTCACCCTGCCCGGGACGGGCCGGTTCCGTAGCACGCCATTACAGCGCCGTCACGAATACGAAACACGACCCTTGTTTCATAACAGGGGACAAAGTCCACTACGGGGAGTCGTGCCGATGGGGCGCGGACCCCGGATGTCGCCGACGTACCGCCGCCCGCGAGTACGCCCAGATCGAACCTGTGAAGGAGCATCGTGACCATCGAGAGTGCCAAGGCCCTGGAGTTCCGCGTGACCAGCGGCGGATACGAGGATTTGCCGAAGATGCCCGAGGCGGAGTACCCGGGCACCGAGGGCTTCATCGGAGACGTCTACGAGAACCCGGACGGAAGCCCCATGTGCAGCGGGTACTTCGAGCTGCGCCACACCGACGAACCGCTGTACTACGAATACGAATACGACGAGATGAAGGTCGTGCTCGAAGGCGAGTTCCTCCTGGAGAACAAGGAGACCGGGCAGAAGACCGTGGCCAAGGCCAAGGACGCGATCTTCTTCCCGAAGGGATCCAAGATCTACTTCAGCACCCCCGACTACGCGCTCGCCTTCTACACCGGGTTGCGCGACGCCACCCTCCTCTGAGTCGCTGCCATGTCGCAGATCGACTTCTCCAGCGTGCCGACGTGGGCACGTCCCGGCGTACCGATCGAGGCGACGACGCCCGCACCGACCGGCAACTCGTACGTGCTGGTCGGTGTCGGGGATGTCGCCGAAACCCTGGCTCGCTGGGAGTCATCACTACCTCCGCGTGCCACCACGCGTATCCACGGGGACACCGACTCGGTCGGCGCCCAGCTCGGCAGCACACTCGCCGAAGCCGTTGTCGGCGTGCGAGTCTGGATAGTGGCGGAGCCGGGATCGGCACTGACACTGCGCGCAGTCGCACTCGGTGCCGGACTCGAGGACGACGAGATCGCCGTCGTAACGGTGACTTCCGCGCCGCAGAGCGTCGTGGAGATCTTCTGCGCACACTGCCGATCGGTCACCCGCGCGGCTGCGGACGTCGATGACATCGTCGGGTGCGTCGGATGCCGTCGCGACCTGCTCGTGTACCACCACGTCTCGCGTCGAACCGGACAGTATCTGGGTTTCATGGCCGACGCCGAGACCGCCCAGCCGGCCTGTCCGGGAACCGGACCAGGCGAGGTACCCACCCTCATGGAGGACCCCTCATGAACACCGGAGTGGCCGAGATGAGCACCCCCGAGTCCGTCGTGCGTCCCGGAGCCGGCGCGACGACGCTGGAACTCGTCGTCACGGCTGTCGACGCCCCCGCCCGAGACATCCGCACGATCACCTTCGCCAGCCCCGGCGGCAACGTGCTGCCCGGTTACATCCCGGGCAGTCACGTCGTCGTGCACGCGGGTGCCTTCACCAACGCCTACAGCCTGACCGGCGACGGCGCGCATCCGTTGCACTACTCGATCTCGGTGCTCCGACTCGATGACGGCAAGGGCGGATCACGTTGGCTGCATGACGAACTCGAGGTCGGTGCAACGGTGTCGGTGGGGTTGCCGCGCAGCGCGTTCGCTCCGGTCGTCCGGGCGCGTAAACATCTCCTGATCGCCGGGGGGATCGGGATCACGCCAATGGTGTCCCACCTTCGGTCGGCGGCTCGCTGGCGCCGGGATGTGCAACTGCTGTATGTCTTCCGTGATTCGGCGGCCGCCCACCTCGACGAGGTCACCGCACTCGCCGGACCCCGCGCCGAACTGTTCACCGACCGGCACTCCTTCGCCGATCGCCTCGCACAAGCCCTGCGTACCCAGCCGATCGGTACCCACCTGTACGTGTGCGGTCCGTCGGCGATGATCGACGCGGTCACCGCTGCGGCGGTGGACGCCGGTTGGCCGGAATCGCGGATTCATCTCGAGCGGTTCGGGATCGACGCTCTGGACGCCGGCGACCCCTTCCGTGTAGAGCTGACCGCTTCCGGGCGGACGGTCGAGGTACCGGCGGGGACGAGCATGCTCGAGGCTCTCGAGAACGAGGGCGTCGTCGTGCCGAATCTCTGTCGGCAAGGCGTGTGCGGTGAGTGCCGCATTCCGCTCGCCGGCGGTATCCCGGTCCACCGCGATCTCTACCTCAGCCCCGAGGAGAAGGACGCGGGCAACGCCATCATGCCGTGCGTCTCGCGCGCTTCGGCCGCCAGCACCCTGGAGGTTCCCCTGTGACAGACACTCTCGACCCGGGCGGAGCGACGACGACGGTCGCGCCAGATCTCCTCGCGGGCTTCCCGTTCCCGTTCCCCGAGGACCGCTATCGCTACAGCACGAATGTCGAACCGGCCCGGACCCCGGTAACCACGGCGGCCGGCGAGTGGGGGACGTCGGTTGTCGACATCGACTCGGAGTACCGCACCGAGATCGATCAGCGCGCGGTGATCCTGGCCGCCGATCCCACCCGCCATGCTGTGTTGCCGCATATGGTCCCGGCCGCGTGGGACGCGATGTTGACCGTCATGGGTGAGCTCGCCGCGACCTGTCCCGGGTTCCGGCTCGCGTCGACCGGACCCGACACCTGGTTGTGGCACAACGAGATTCTCGGGATCGAGCAACACTTCCGGTACGGTGACCCGGCGACTCTTCCCGAGGAACCGTTGCGCTACATCAGCTCTCAGGTCCAGGAGGACATCGCACTCCTGGATCAGCGCAACGAGCAACTCCACGTCGACGCCGGGGTCGTCACCTTCGCCGCCGACTGGAGTTTCGGGTTCGACGTCGGGATGAGCTTCCTCGAGATCCACGGACCGGTGCCGCGCATCCACCCCGAAGGCGTCATCACCCGTGCGCACGAGTTCCTCAAGCGCCTCCAACCTCATCAGCCGTACCGGCGAACCAACTGGACGTTGACGATCGACCGCAGGCTCGACGTCTCGACCGAGATCTATCACGAGTGGGGACCGGACCGGGAGCTCATCCAGCAGGTCCCCGACGACGAGTTCGGCAGGCGGGTACACCTCCGCGTCGAAGTGCAACACCTCATCCGACTGCCGGATTCGGGTGCGGTGATGTTCCTCATCCGGACGTACATGCTTCCGCTCGAGCAAGTCGCCACCATCGACGTCTGGCGGCGGCGGACTGCGGACGTGCTGGCCGAATTGCCCACTGACATGGCCGAATACAAGGGCATCATCAAGTTCCGGGATCGTGCGGCGCAGTGGCTGCGCGCGGCCGCACCGGCGACGCCGGGGACCACCGGGCCCGGCATGCCGCGGTGGCCCGCCTCGCCCCCGGCCGTCGACACCAGCGGGGCGGCGTTCCTCGTGGTGGCGATCGGCGACGATCCGGCGGCCGCGCACGTGTCACGGAACTGGGTGGCGGCCGCCGAGGCCGCCGGAGAGACGCGGTTGGTTGTCCTTGACTCACTGGGCGACGCGGTCGACAGATCGGCGTTGCAGTCTGCTCTGGACGAGTGCCGCACCGGTACCCGAATCCTGGTCACCGGCGGGCAGTACGACGTCATGACGGCACTCGCAATGGCGCGTAACGCGGGGGCGGTGGCGGCCGAACTGGCGTGCTATGTCACGCACACCCGCGACCTACCGCTCTACTGCGCGCATTGCCGCGAGACCTTTCGCGCCGAGGCCGTTGTCGGCGGCGTCGTCGCGTGCCCCGGTTGCGCTCGGGATCTCGAGGTGCACGAACACCATTCACCGGTGATGGGCAGCTTCCTGGCCTCTGCGGTCGGCGGTGACGAATGACCGCGGTCGCCGTAGGGCAGTACCCGGCCCACCTTCATCCGGCCTACGCCACCGGTCCGCGACCGATGCGTGTCATGTCCGTGCGGCAACTCACCGACGAGGTCACCCATTTCCGGTTCGGCCCCGTCGACGACGCCCACGCGGTCCTGACCGCGTACCAGCCGGGCAGCCATCTCATCATCTCGGCCGGCGGACAGCGGAATGCCTACTCGCTCGTCGACGACGGGATGTACCCGACCAGCTACGGCATCTCGGTGTTGCGACGTGGTGCGGGCGGTGGTTCGGATTGGTTGCACGACAACCTCGTCGTCGATGCCGTCGTCGAGATCGAGGGTCCGCGTTCGATGTTCCCGCCGGTGCTCGATCAGCGCGGCGCATTGCTGATCGCGGGCGGAATCGGGGTCACGCCGGTGCTGTCACACGCCCGTGCCCTCGCTCGGGACGGGCGTCGGGCCGACATCGTCTACTCCTATCGGCGTGGATGCGGTGCGCACGCCGAGGACCTGCGGGCGCTCGCCATGCAACCTTCCGTGACGCTGCACGAGGTGTCCGGGGCTGCGGCCACCATGCGGGTGATCGCTGAACGATTGCGGGCGCAACCGCTCGGAACGCACGCCTATGCCTGTGGTCCCACGTCACTCCTGGAGGCGTACACCCGGCTCGCGGAGGCCGCCGGATGGCCGAGCGCGCGAGTACATCTCGAACGTTTCACCGCCCCCGAACAGGTTCCCGGCGATCCCTTCACCGTGACGGTGGCGTCTTCCGGCCTCCGCATCGACGTGCCACCGGGTGTGTCGCTGCTGCAGCGGTTGCTCGACAACGGCGTCCCGGTGCCGAGTCTGTGCCGTCAAGGCGTGTGCGGCGAATGCCGAATCCCGCTGCGAAGCGGCCGAATCGAGCACCGCGACTTCGTACTGACCGACGACGAGAAGACCGTGGGCGACGCCATGCTGTGTTGTGTCTCGCGCGGTCAGGACATCGAGGTGGACCTGTGAGCATCGAATCGTTCCCGACCCGTCGGGTCGACCACCTGGCGAACCTGCCGTGGCCGTTTCCGGACGAGATGGAGCAGTTCTCCTACAGCGTGAACGTCGAACCGGCACGCATCCCGCGCCCGACTCGGGCCGGCGAATGGGGTAGGCACCTCGTCGATCTCGGCGGCGCCGAGTATCCGGAGATCATGGCCGAGCGACGGCGGATCCTCGACACCGATCCCACACGCGTCCGTGTGCGCCCGGGGATGGAACTGGCCTCCTGGGATCTGCTGTTGTACTACCTGCGCGATCTCGGTCACGCCTACCCCGCGGCGATGGAGCTCACCGAACACGGTGACGGTCGATTCCATTGGTGCAACCGGCTTCTGGGTACGGATCAGGAGTTCGTCCTGGGCGATCCGGCCACCCTCCCCTGCGGCCCCATGGAATTCCTGGCGCGTGAGGTACCCGACGACCTGCTGCTCGTCACCGAACGCGACGGGCACCTGTACTTCGACGCCGGCGTGGTCACCTTCGCCGCCGCGTGGTCGGTGTCCTTCGACGTCGGGATGGACATGTACGAGATCCACGCGCCCGTTCCCCGCATGCTCCGCGAAGGCATCGTCGCCCGCGCCGAACAGTTCCTGCGGAGGCTACCCGCAGACCAGGTGTACCGCAGGGTGAACTGGACGCTGTCGGCGTCGGACTCCCACAAACTCGACGTCAGTCTCGAGGAGCTGCCGGAGTGGGCGGGCGACGTCGCGGGCATGATCGCCGACGGCGATTTCGGCCGCGCGCGACTGCGCATCGAGCTGGAACACTTCGTCCGGTTGCCGATGTCGGGTGCGGTGACGTTCAATATCCGGACATTCATGGCCTCGCTCGAGGACGTGAAGCGCATACCCGAGTGGGCCGGTCAATTGGCGACCGTCATCGAGACGCTCGGCGAGGACATCGCCGCCTACAAGGGTTTTCTCGACTATCGCGACAACGTCGTCGCATATCTCCGCGGTCAAAGTCGCCCGTGAGCCCTGGTCCCGTTACACCCGACTTCTCGTAGAGTCCCAGAACCGAAAGATCGCTCATGGAACCCATACTCGCCGCCAATGCCGACCTGGCATGGATGCTGGCGGCCTTCGTCTTCGTCCTACTGATGTTCCCGGGCCTGGCCTTCTTCTACGGGGGCATGGTCGGATCGAAGAACGTCCTCAACATCATGACGATGGTCATGTCCACCCTGGCGATCACGGCGGTCCTGTACGTCGTGATCGGGCACGGCCTCGTGTCCGGTCCGTCGGTGGGCGGGTGGGGCCTCATCGGCAACCCGACCGACTACATCGGCCTGACCAACTGGCTCACCGACGACGCTTCCGGCGCCACCCAGACGCTCTACTTCGCAGCCTGGTTCATCCTGTTCGCGGCCATCACGATCGCCATCGTCGCCAGCGGCGCGGCGGGCCGGATGAAGTTCTCGGCGTGGCTGGTCTTCGCGCCGATCTGGCTCCTCGTGGTGTACTTCCCGGTCGCACACTGGGTCTTCGCGGCCGACGTCGACGACAACTACAGCGGTGGTTTCCTGCTGAACGATCTCGAGATCGTCGACTACGCAGGCGGCACCGCGGTTCACATGAATGCCGGTGTCGCGGCCCTTGCCCTCGCGGTGGTGCTCGGTGCGCGCAAGCGGCGGATGGAGCGCCCGCACAACGTGCCGATGACGATCATGGGTGGCGGCATCCTGTTCTTCGGCTGGTTCGGGTTCAACGGCAGTTGCGCGCTCGGCGCCAACTTCCTCGCGCAGGCCGTCATCCTGAACACCCTGCTGGCCGGTTCGGCGGGCATGATCGGTTTCGCGATCATCGAGAAGTGGCGCGAGGGGCACGTCACCTCGCTCGGCATGATCACCGGCACCGTCGCGGGCCTCGTCGGGATCACCCCCGCGGCCAGCAGCATGGCACCGCTCGGTGCGCTGCTCGTCGGCATCTTCGCAGCCGCGGTCGTGGCGTTCCTGCTCAGCTTCAAGAGCAAGCTCAAGATCGACGAGACGCTGGACGCCTTTGCCGTACACGGTATCGGCGGCATCGTCGGAACCATCTGCATCGTGCTGTTCGCCACCGAGGCCGCGCCGGCCGGTGTGCAGGGCATCCTGTTCGGCGGACCGGTCGACATCGTGTGGCGCGAACTCGCCGGCATCGTCATCACCTGCACCTACTCGTTCGTGATGACCTGGCTGATCGCCAAGGGGCTCGACAAGCTCATCGGCATGCGCGTCGACGAGGAGACCGAGATGGTCGGCCTCGACACCGCGGTCCACGCGGAGACGGCGTACGAGATCCCCGCCGCCTCGGTCGGTCACGCCGGCGGACTCGCGACCATGTCGCCGGCCCGCGCCGCGGACAAGGTGGAGGAGGCGATGCCGTCGTCGGCTCCGGCCTCGGCGCCACCGGCCGGGGTCTGATCCATACCGGTCATCGGTTCGGCAACTGCTCGGGGGTTCACCGTTCGACGGTGGGCCCCCGAGCGCTGTGCGTCCGAGGACGTGGAAAACGTTGCCGGACAGATTGACACCCACCGCTCACGGAGTCGAAACAGGGACGAAACATCTACCGGGTCTACTAATAGTAGACAGTGGTTCACGCGAGTGGACATGCGAAACGAAAGCCCTTAGAGTCGACCCCGGAGCACATGATGACAACCACCGAGACGACGACCGGCGAACTCGCCGATCTCTGCGCAACGCACGGCACCAAGTTCATCCTCGCGATGTTCGTCGACCTCCGCGGCAAGCCCTGCGCCAAACTGGTGCCGGTGGAAGCGGTGGACGAATTGGCCACCGAGGGAGTCGGTTTCGCCGGATATGCGGTCGGCGCGATCGGCCAGGAGCCGAAGGATCCCGATCTCATCGCGATTCCCGATGTCCGGTCCTTCCTGCCCATCCCGTTCATCAAGGAGGGGCTCGCGGTCGTCCAGTGTGATCCCCATGTCGAGGGCAAGCCGTGGCCGTTCGCGCCCCGGAACATCCTCAAGGCGCTCATCGCCCAGACCGCAGACGCGGGTTTCGAACCGTGGGTCGGGGCCGAGGTCGAGTACTTCCTCCTGAAACGGGCCGCCGACGGCTCGCTGGTGACCGCCGACGCCGCCGATGACTCCGACCAGCCGTGCTACGACGTCCGCGGTCTCACCCGGATGTACGACCACCTCACCACCGTGTCCACCGCGATGAACCAACTCGGGTGGAGCAACTACGCCAACGACCACGAGGACGGGAACGGCCAGTTCGAGCAGAACTTCGCCTACTCCGACGCGCTCACGACCGCCGACCGCGTCGTCACTCTCCGGTACCTGCTCTCCGCCCTGGCTGCGGAGAAGGGCATGATCGCGACCTTCATGCCGAAACCCTTCGCGGAGCGCACCGGGTCGGGTCTGCACTTCCACTTGTCCCTCACGCAGGCGGGCGACCCGGTGTTCCCGCAGGTCACCGACGACGAGCGAGGACTGGGGTTGTCGGAGACGGCGTACGGGTTCATCGGTGGGATTCTGGAACACGCACCTGCGCTCCAAGCCGTGATCGCACCGACGGTCAACTCCTACAAGCGAACCGGTGCGACGGCGACGCGCTCGGGTGCGTCCTGGGCTCCGCGGCGGGCGACCTACGGCGGCAACGACCGCACCCACTACATCCGGGTGCCCGATGAGCAACGCGTCGAACTCCGTGGCGGTGACGGGTCGGCGAATCCGTACCTGGCCGTCGCCGCGCTGCTCGGTGCGGGACTCGACGGCATCAAGCGGAGTCTGGACCCGGGCGCCGTCGGCAACTGCCCCGGCCACATCGCCGAACTCCCGCTCACCCTCCTGCACGCGGTGGAGGCGCTGGAGGCCGACGGGGTCGTCGCCGGCACGCTCGACGCCGCGCTTCCCGAGGACTGGCCCGCGGACGAGCAGCGGGTCTCGGCATACTTCGCCGGACTCAAACGCGACGAGTTCTTCGACTGGCACGCGGCGGTCACGCCGTGGGAGGTCGACAAGTACCTGACGGCGTTCTGACCGTCCTTCCCCAGAACACACGACCTCTCAACGAGATTCATCGATCGACGTAAGGAACTGATCATGTGCGGAATCGTCGGGCTGCACCTGCGCAACCCTGACCTTCACCCCCGGTTGGGCGAGATGCTCGCCGGGATGCTCGGCGAGATGCAAGACCGTGGCGCGGATTCGGCGGGTATCGCCGTCTACGGCAACCCCACGTGGGCACCGCCCGGACACGGCTGCATCTCCCTCCTCAAACTCGACGTTCTTCCCGACGAGGTGTCCACGACGCTGGGAGCGGCCCTCGGGGTGCCGGTCGCGGCACAGACGATCGACGTGACGCTGGTGGCCTCCGCCCCGGCGCCGGCCGACGAGCTGCTGGCCGCGGCCCGCGCCGCGTATCCGTCGGCCCTTGTCGCCGGTTTCGGTTCCGACCTCACCGTCCTCAAGGGCGTCGGGGCGCCCCGTGACCTGACCGAATCCTGGGGCCTGGCCGCGGCGTCGGGATGGCAGGGCGTCGGGCACACCCGGATGGCGACCGAATCGGCGGTCACCTCCTCGGGTGCACATCCGTTTGCGGTCGGCCCCGAACAGTGCCTGGTCCACAACGGTTCGTTTGCGAATCACGCGACCATCCGGCGTGAACTGCGGGCTGCCGGAGTGGAGTTCGACAGTGAGAACGACACGGAGGTGGGGGCGCGCTTCGTCGCACACCAGCTTGCGGCGGGCAAGGACGTGGAGACAGCGTTGAAAGAGGTCTGCGCGAACTTCGACGGCTTCTACACACTGCTGGTGTCGAATCGCGATTCGTTCGCGGTGGTCCGCGATGCCATCGCATGCAAACCGGCCGTGATCGCCGAGACCGACGACTGGGTGGCGATGGCGAGTGAGTACCGCGCACTGGCCAAACTGCCCGGCGTGGAGAACGCCCGCATCTGGGAGCCCGAGCCGGAGGTCGTCTACGCATGGACTCGATGACCGCCGAGTTTCCCTCCACCCCTCCCGTTCCCGCCTCGAACGACACGGCGAAAGCTGAGACGATGAACCCCAATCACACCTTCGACCTCGCCGAAACCCCGTTGCGCGAGATCAACTCGATGCTGCACGGGGACATCTCCGGCGAGATCGTCATCGACAACCCGGCCGGAGCCCACAGCGTGGCCGCGGGCGTCAACCTCCCGGTGAAGATCACGATCAACGGACACGTCGGCTACTACGCGGCCGGCATGAACCAACAGGCCGAGGTCACCATCGACGGCAACGCCGGTACCGGCGTCGCCGAGAACATGATGAGCGGCAGCGTGATCGTGAAGGGCAACGCTTCCCAGTCGGCCGGCGCCACCGCCCACGGCGGGCTCCTCGTCGTCGAGGGTGACGCCGCGGCACGCTGCGGCATCTCGATGAAGGGCGTCGACATCGTCGTCGGTGGAAACGTCGGCCACAACAGCGCTTTCATGGCGCAGGCGGGCCGCCTGGTGGTCCGCGGGGACGCCGGCGACGGTCTCGGTGACTCGATCTACGAGACCCGGATCTATGTGCGGGGCGAGGTCGCCTCGCTGGGTGCCGATTGCATCGCCAAACCGATGCGCGCCGAGCACCTCGAGGAACTGGCCGGGTTGCTCAAGGCCGCCGGTTTCGGCGACGACGACCCCCGCGACTACACCCGCTACGGCTCCGCCCGCGAGCTCTACCACTTCAAGGTCGACAACACCTCCGCGTACTGAGCCGTCCCTGCCTCCCGAGTGCGAAGGGCCGGCGGCCGAGTCGGCAAACCCTTCGTGACGCTCGCAAGCTCGCTCCTCAGCGGTGACAGCGCCCACCTCTGCTCCCTGAGGTGCGAGGAGCGCAAGCGACGAGCCACGAAGGGTCCTGGCGAGACGAGTTGCGAAGACCCTTCGTGACGCCCCTCCGCAGGCTCCGGGGCTCCTCAGGGAGCAGGGGGACGCCCCTCCGCAAGCTCCGGGCGCTCCTCAGGGAGCAGGGGGGACGCCCCTCCGCAAGCTCCGGGGCTCCTCAGGGAGCTGAGATGCGCCCGACCACACGACGAAAGAGAACCACCATGACCGACAACCTGAGCGTCGAACAGCGCGGCCTGCGCGAGTCGGCCACGTTCGACCGCACCACCATCGCCGCGATCCAGCGCGCGGCCGAGACCGGCATCTACGACATCCGTGGCTGGGGCGCCAAGCGCAAGCTGCCGCACTTCGACGATCTGCTGTTCCTCGGCGCGTCGATGTCCCGCTACCCCCTCGAGGGTTATCGCGAGCGCTGCGACACCGACGTCGTCCTCGGCTCGCGAAATGCGAAGTACCCGTTGCATCTCTCCACCCCGGTGACGATCGCCGGGATGAGCTTCGGCGCGCTGTCGGCCGGGGCGAAGGAAGCGCTGGGGCGCGGGGCCTCGGAGGTCGGTACCTCCACCACCACCGGTGACGGCGGGATGACGCCCGAAGAGCGTGGTCAGTCCAAACATCTCGTCTACCAATACCTTCCGTCGCGATACGGGATGAACCCCGACGACCTGCGCAAGGCCGACGCGATCGAGATCGTGCTCGGCCAGGGTGCCAAACCGGGCGGCGGGGGAATGCTGCTGGGACAGAAGATCTCCGAACGCGTGGCTGGGATGCGGACCCTGCCACAGGGTATCGACCAGCGCAGCGCGTGCCGTCACCCCGACTGGACCGGACCGGACGACCTGGCGATCAAGATCAACGAGTTGCGCGAGATCACCGACTGGGAGAAGCCGATCTATGTGAAGGTCGGCGCCACTCGCACGTATTACGACGTGAAACTCGCGGTGCATTCCGGCGCCGACGTCGTCGTGGTCGACGGCATGCAGGGCGGAACGGCGGCGACCCAGGACGTCTTCATCGAACACGTCGGCATCCCGACCCTCGCCGCCATCCCGCAGGCGGTGCAGGCCCTGCAGGAGTTGGGTGTTCACCGAGAGGTCCAACTCATCGTGTCGGGCGGAATCCGCAACGGCGCCGATGTCGCCAAGGCGATGGCCCTCGGTGCCGACGCCGTCGCCATCGGCACCGCAGCGCTGATCGCGTTGGGCGACAACGATCCCCGATACGCCGCGGAGTACGAGGCGCTGGGATCGGCCGCCGGTTTCTACGACGACTTCCAGGACGGGCGCGATCCCGCGGGCATCAGCACGCAGGACCCGGAACTCTCGGCGCGTTTCGACCCAGTCCTCGGCGGAAAGCGCCTGGCGAACTTCTTGCGCGTGATGACGATGGAGGCCCAGACGATCGCCCGTGCGTGCGGCAAAGCGCACCTGCAGCATCTGGAGCCCGAAGATCTCGTCGCCATCTCGATCGAGGCGTCGGCGATGGCCCGCGTTCCGCTCGCCGGGACGAACTGGATTCCGGGGGCCGGCCTGTGAGCACCGAGACCGCCTCGGTCGTCATCGTCGGTGGCGGCCTCGAGGGCGCGGCGGCCGCCTGGGCCTTGGGACAACGCGGCATCACCGATGTGATCGTCTGCGAGCGGGACACCGTCGGCGGCGGGATGACGGGCAAGTCGTCGGGCATCGTGCGCTGCCACTACGGCGTCGGTTCGCTGGCGGCGATGGCCGCGGTGGGACTCGAGGTCTTCGAGAAGGCGGAGGAGATCTTCGGCTCCGACATCGGATTCCGTCAGACCGGGTATGTCGTCGGCGTCGGCGAGCCCAATGTCGAGAACATGCGGAAGAGCCTCGCGGCGCAACGTGCGGTCGGCGTGCAGACCGAGGAGATCGACGCCGCCGACGTCGCCGCGATGTGGCCGACCGCCGACCTCGAACCCTTCGCAGCCTTCGGTTGGGAAGAGCGCGGTGGGTACGGCGACGCGTATCAGACCGCGCAGGCCTTCGCGGCCTCGGCGCGGGCATCGGGAATCCGAATTCGTCAGGGGACCAACGTCACCGGCCTGATCGTCGACGCCGGCCGGGTGGCGGGAGTCCGGCTCGCGGACGGTTCGACGATCTCCGCAGACACCGTGGTCGTTGCCACCGGTGTCTGGTCCAAACCGTTCCTCGCGCCCTACGGGGTCGACATCCCGATCGAGGTGCACCGCGAACAGATCGTGATGATTCACCCCGGTGAGGACCTCGGCGAGGTGCCGGTCTTCTCCGATCTGGTGTCGCTGCAGTACGTTCGACCGGACGTCCGGGGCGAGATCCTGTTCGGCAACAGCGATCTCGCGGCGCTCGACATAGCGAATCCCGACGACTACCGGAACCGCGCGGACTCGGACTTCATCGACCTCACCGTCGACAAGGTCGGCACCCGGTTCCCCGGGTTCACCGATCCGGCCATCACCACGAGCTACGCCGGGTGCTACGACGTCACACCCGACTGGAATCCGATCATCTCCCGCGGGCCGCTGGACGGGCTCGTCCTGGCGGCCGGGTTCAGCGGCCATGGGTTCAAGATCTCGCCGGCGGTCGGCCGGTTGATCGCCGACCTCGTCGTCGACGGACGCAGCGCGGACCCGCGTATCCCGGAGTCGGACTTCCGGTTCACGCGGTTCGCCGAAGGCGCCCTGCTGACGACGCGCTTCCCGTATGTGGGAGCCGGCGAGATGCGCTGACCGGGGCGCCGGATGATCCGAGGCCGTGGCCGTCGACAGGAGTGGAATCGTGTGTCAACTGTCAGGAAACGTTGTTTCTCACTATGCTGGCGGCGTGACGGACGACCCATTGATCCGGAATCAGTCCGGCACCGCGCGAGAGAGACCTGTCGACCAGTCGGTCGAGGAGCTGGAGCTCGAGACGGCGATCGCGCACAACGTGCGGCGCCTGCGACGTCAGGAGGGACTGTCGGTGGGGGACATGGCCACTCGCGTCGGCATCTCCAAGGCGATGCTGTCGAAGATCGAGAACGCCCAGACCTCGTGCAGTCTCAGCACGCTCGCCCGCCTGGCCAACGGCTTCGATGTGTCGGTCACCTCGCTGTTCCGCGGCGCCGAGATGGAGCGGTCGGCGGTGTTCGTCAAAGCGGGCGAGGGCTCGGAGATCGTGCGCGAGGGGTCCCGGGAGGGTCACGAGTACGAGCTGCTCGGCTCGCTGCGCGGTGAGCACAAACGCCTGGAATGTCTGCTCGTCACCTTGACGGAGAAGTCGGTGACCCAGCCGTTGTTCCAGCATGCGGGAACTGAGTTCCTGTACGTCCTCGAGGGCGTGATGGACTACGCCCACAGTCGCTCGGTGTACCGGATGCACCCGGGCGACTCGCTACAGCTCGACGGCGAGGGCGCGCATGGACCCGTCGAACTCGTCGAGCTGCCGGTGCGCTTCCTGTCGGTGATCGCGTTCCCGGATTCGGCCGTGTGACAACCCGATTCAGGTTCGCGACCGGCTGAGTTCGAAGTCGTAGCGCGAGGTCGGCACCACGTCGAGGTAGCGGTCCGCGCCGAAGCGGGACACACTCTCGAGCATCTGGGTCATCCGACGCTCGAGTTCCTGCTGATCACCGCCGCTTCCGTAGAATGCGTGGATGTCGCTGACCGCCGCCATCGGGAACAGTTCCTCGACGATGGCCGCGACCGGCGGGGTGTCCTCGGTCAACGGTCGTTCGACGATGTTCTGGACGTAACCGAACGTGGCTTGGGTGTCGATGGCGACCTGGGTGTGGTCGTCGAGCCACCGACGAAGCCACTCGGCGTGGTCTAGCTCGTCCGGGCGACGGAGGAAAGCGATATTGGACAGCGCGTCTATCCGCGTCCCGTCGGCGGGCAGGGTCGGATTGAGCGGCGCCCGCGCGGTGACCTCCCAGGCGGCGATCGGTCCGTCGAGCACGTCGTTGATGACAGCGAGTACGGGCCCGGTGTGGGGCGCCCAGAACGAGAGCACGGCGCCGATCGGCGGGTCGAGTTCGTCGATCCGCATGGCCCCGGAGACCGCGTCGTCGCTGAGGTTGACCTGCACGCGCGTTGCCCCCGCTGCCATACAGCGCTCGACGAGATCGTCGGCAGCGGTGCGGCTCGGCCCGTCGCCGCGAATGGCGACGATCACCTTCGTATCCGTCATCCCGCGGACGGTACCGGGGCGTTCCGCGCGCCGGTCGCCGATTCGCAGATCCCCACCTCATCGCTCCCTGAGGAGCGCCCGGAGCTTGCGGAGGGTGCGACCCAACCCCCGCTCCCTGAGGAGCGACCGGAGCTTGCGGAGGGCGCGACCCAACCCCCGCTCCCTGAGGAGCGCCCGGAGCTTGCGGAGGGCGCGTCACGAAGGTTCTGCCGGGCCTCTCGCCAGGACCCTTCGTGACGCTCGCAAGCTCGCTCCTCAGGGAGCGGGTGGTGACGCTCGCAAGCTCGCTCCTCAGGGAGCGGGTGGTGACGCTCGCAAGCTCGCTCCTCAGGGAGAGGGTGGAGACGGTCGCAAGCTCGTTTCGTACGGAGCAGAAAGTCGGATTTGCAGGAGGCTCAGAACTCCTCGGCGCCGATGAGAGCGGCATCGTCGGCGACCTTGTGGTCGTGGGCGACCTTTGCCAGCGACACCGCGCCGAGGGCGACGACGCAGTATCCGGTGGCGAACCACCACGGTGTCGCCTCCGAACCGGTCCACTTCGCGAGGTAGGCGACGAGCACGGCGGCGATCGCGGCGCCCATCCAGCGGAGGAAGCTGAACCCGGCACTCGAGACCGAGCGCGGGGTGTCGCCGCCGACGGCCGACATCGCGACGTCGGTGAAGAGGGTGTTGAGCACGCCCGACGGGAAGCCCGAGAGGATGACGGCCAGGCCGATCAGCCAGATCTGTCCGGTGAACGTGCCGATCCCGGCCAGCACCATGACAAGTCCGTATGTCGAGATGGCAACCATGACACCGGCCTTCTCACCGACGACCCGAGCGAACAGCGGCGCGACGAAGACTCCGGCGACCGCGGTGAGCAGACCCCAGCCGAAGAAGACGAGTCCGGCGTAGATGGGTCGCAGGCCCATCGCGATCGGCGCCCAGGCGATCACGGTGAAGAGGGCGCCTGTGTAGAAGGCGGAACCGACGGACGTGACGAACAGGGTGCGGTTGCGCAGGACCTTGATCGGGTCGACGATCCGGACCCGCACTCGTTCGGACCGGGGGCCGTCGGCGGGAAGCATGAACGCGCACAGGATGGCTCCGGCCAGCATCAGCAGGGCGGTACCGGCAAACGGTGCGCGCCAGGTCCATTCACCGAGCGTCGCGCCCAGGAGCGGTCCGACGGCCAGTCCGATGCCCAGGGCGGCCTCGTACATCATGATGGCGCTGTTGCGGTTGCCGACCGCCGATTGGACGATGAAAGCCAGTGCGGTGGCGAGGAACAGTGCGTTGCCGAGACCCCAGATCACCCGGTAGGCGATGAGCTGGTCGATGTTGTCGGCGAAGGCCGAGACGCCGGCGGCGACGACGATGAGTCCCAGCCCGACGGTGAGTGTGCGTCGCGGCCCGAAACGGTATGCGGCCCAACCGGTCAGCAGCATCGCGACGCACTGGACGCCGACGTAGACACCGAACAGGAGCGTGAGCTTCTCCGGTGGGGCGTTCAGCGCTTCGGCGATGCTGTGCAGGATCGGATCGACGAGGCCGATGCCCATGAAGGCGATGACGGCGGCGAAGGCGGTGATCCACACCGCGCGCGGCTGGGCGCGCAGAGAGGCGAGCATCGACGGTTCGGTTGCGGGGGTGTCGCGCGCAACCGCGGCGGTGTCGCCCGGGGTGTGTTCGGTGACGGTCATTGATTCCTCTGCCAGATCAGGCGGACGGCCGGCGGTGTCGAACCGTGACCGGGCCGCTCACGCACTCGCCGGGCGGGCGGGGTGCGATACCGGGTGATTGTCCAGCTGGTCGCGCAGGGCCTGCAGGGCCGGTCCGGCCGCGGCGATGGCTTCGCGCTGCTGATCGTCGAGTGCGGCGAGCGCACCGGTCAGGATGACGTCCCGCTCCTCGCGGATCTGCCGCACGAGGGTGCGCCCGTGGTCGGTGAGGCCGACGAGCACGGCTCGGCGGTCGTCTGGATCAGGTCTGCGTTCGACCAGGTCGTGCTTGGTGAGTCCGTCGATCACCGACGTCGCTGTCGGCATGCGGATGGATTCGCGGGTGGCGAATTCACCCATCCGCATCGGCCCGTGATCGGCGAGGACGCTCAGGGCGGAGGTCTGCGCCGCGGTCAGCTCGACCGACGGTGCGCGACGACGAAGGGCCAGGTAGAGCCTGGTGATCGTCGGCCGCAGGGTCTGGGCGAGCTGGGCGGGGTCGGAAGCGGACACGTTTAGAGAGTCTAATACTTAGGGATTCGAAGTATTAGGGCGGAAGGCTGTGACGCTGCGCACGCATCTGCGACTCGACTCGTTCAGACGGTCAGTGGTGCCCCACGACTCCGAAGAAGGCGATCAGGTCCTCGCGGGCGGTCGCGACGCCGTCGGGCCGGCCGTCGATCTCGCTGAGCAGTCCGCGCTGGAAGATGCCGTCGAGCGCGATGTAGGCGACCGCCGGTGTCACCGCGGGCTGCGTCCCCGACAACTCGCAGAATCTCTCCACCACACGCCAGATCATCTCTTCGCGCCGGCGCTCGATCTCGATGACGTCAGCGCGGAAGGAGTCGTCGAACATGCTCTGGTTGCGCAGGTCGTACCAGAGCCGATGAATGGCTGCCTCGGAGTGCATGCCTGCGAAGAAGGTGTCGGCGAACTCGTCGCGTAACTGGTCCGCGGTCACCGCGTGGGCCACGACCTCGTCGTAGCGGGTGACGCAGACGGCCTCGTACTGCCGGACCGCGTGGGCGATGAGGTCGAGCTTGTCGGTGAAGTAGTAGTGCAACACCCCGTGCGAGTACTCGGAGTTCTGCGCGATCTCGCGCAGGCTCGTCCGCGCGTACCCCAGTTCGGCCAGCGTCGTCAGAGTCGCCATGGCCAGCTCGTCGCGCTTGGCCTGGAACTTGTCTCGTGCGCGGGCCTCGATGCGGGCCTGTCGGTCGACGACCTGTGTCATCTCGCGGTCCTTGCCGGGGGATTCCCTTGCTCGGGGAGTGATGGAGTTCGAGACCCGAGTGTACCCACCCGGCCGAGTTCGACGCTTGTCGGCGCCGGCCGGGCGGGCACCGGGTGAGGCCTCGATCCGGTCAGCTGAATGCGCCCCGGACCTCGGTCTTCAGGATCTTGCCGACCTTGGACCGCGGCAGTTCGGTCCAGATCTCGATCTCCTTCGGCGCCTTGACGCTGCCGATCCGTTCCTTGACGAAGGCGATGAGCTCCTCGGTGTCGGCGTCGTGCCCCGCACGCAGTTCGACGGCGGCCGTCACTCGTTCGCCCCATTTGGGATCGGGCAGCCCGATGACGGCCGAGTCCTTCACCGCCGGATGGGCCAGCAACGCCTGTTCCACCTCGGCCGAGTACACGTTGAACCCGCCGGTGATGATCATGTCCTTGGCGCGGTCGACGACGAAGAGGTAGCCGTCGTCGTCGAGGTAGCCGATGTCGCCGGTGTGATGCCAGCCGTACGCGCTCACTTCGGCCGTGGCCGTGGGGTTCTCGTGATACCCGTCCATCACGAGCGGTCCCCGGACGACGATCTCCCCGCGCTCGCCACGACTCAGCAGCGACCCGTCCTCGGCCATGATCGCGACCGTGGTCAGCGGTGTCGGCCGACCGGCCGATCCGAACCGCTCGGTGGCCATCGACCCGTCGTCGTGGAAGTGCTCGGCGGGCGCGAGGGTGGCGATCATGTTCGGCGCCTCCGTCTGCCCGAACAACTGGCCGAGCACCGGGCCGATGCGCGTCAGTGCTTCTTCCAGCCGCGTGGGCGACATCGGCGCGGCGCCGTACCAGAGGCACCGCAGCGAGCTCAGATTTCGACTGTCGAGGTCGGGATGGTCGAGCACCCCGTAGATCACCGTCGGCGGGAGGAACGCGTGGGTGATGCGATGCCGCTCGATCAGTGCCAGGAACTCGCCGATGTCAGGTGCCGGCATGATCACGACCTCGCCACCGAGGCTGAGGATCGGGAACGTCAGCACCCCCGCCGAATGGGTCAGCGGGGCGAGCGCCAGATACCGGGGGCGCTCACCGAACGGGTAGCTCATCAACGCCAGTGCTGTCGAGGTCATCATGTTGTCCTCGGTGAGTCGCACCCCCTTCGGTCGGCCGGTCGTCCCGCCGGTACCGGCGAGCATGCACACACCGCCATCTGGTCGTCGGCGTTCGTCCGGCTCGGCCCGATGTTCGTCGAGCCAGCCGTCGAACGGCGTCGCCCAGTCGACGTCGCCGTCCAGACAGATCAACCGGTCCAGTTGCGGGAGCCGATCTTTGATCTTCTCGATCAGGCCGGCGAACTTCGCCTGGAAGAACAGCAGCCGGCACCCGAAGAGATCGAACAGCTGTCGGTTCTCCTCGGCCTCGTTACGCGGATTGACCGGGCACCACACGGCACCCGCACGCGAGATGCCGAAGACGCATGTCAGGGCCAGCGGATCGTTGGCCGACAGGACGGCGACCCGGTCGCCGGCCTCGATCCCGTTGTGCTGCAACGCGCCCGCGATGGCGGTGGACCGATCCTGGACCTCGCCGTAGGTCGAGGTGACCCCGCCGGCGGTGAGGCACGGCGCGTCGCGCCCCAGCGAGGCGCCCTTGTCGAGGTACTCCGAGAGTCGCATGTCGTCCTCAGCGGTGCACGGTGACGATCGGGTCCAGGACGAGACCGAAAGCGCGAAGGGTGCCGAGCAATTCGCGATGGCCGAACGCCTGGCAGCTCGAGACGAAGCCGACACGGCGGGGGCGGGCCTGGAGCAGTTCGTTCGCGGCGTGCGCGTTGAGCAGGGCGGTCTGCTTGTAGTTGGAGTTGCCGTGGATCACGCAGTGCGCGCGGCCGAGCGGACCGGAGGCGTAGACCGAGTCCAGCGAGGTGTTCAGGCGCGGGTTCTCACGCGGGGGCATCTCGCTGCGGATGGCGGCCGACTGCTCGTCGATGATCCGGTACTTCTCCTCCTCGGACTTGCCCTCCATCTGTTCGAGCGCGGCGGCCACCAGAACCGGAACGCCCTGCATCAGTGGCCGATTGAAGACGCCGCCGAGTGCCTTGGCGGTGGCCACGCGCGGGTCGTTCTTGAACCACACCGGGTGTGATGTACCGCCCCAGGGCAGAGCGAGACCGAGGTCGTGCTGACCGGGCACGCTGACCGTGTACAGACCCGCGTCCGCCGGCCATTCGACGTACTCGTTCTCCTCGAGGTAGTACGCCTTCGCGAATGCGGCATTGGTGAGGATCGTGTTGGTCGACGCGACGGTCGGGTGGCCCTTCCAGAACACCTGGATGTCGAGGGTGTCCAGTCCGGGGTTCTCCAGGCAGATGTTCGCGGCGATCTCGCCGATCGAGTACATCTGCGCCAGGCCCGGCGTCAAGACCAGTTCGCGAGAAGCGAATTCGGCTCCGTACTGTGCCTCGGCATCGATCATCCAGTTCTGTTCACCGTTGGTGTCGGTGTAGTGGGCCCCGATCTCCAGGCACGCCTGGACGACCTCGTGGCCGTAGCGGGCGAACGGCCCGACCGTGTTCAATACGACGTCGGCGCCGCGGAAGGCCTCGGTCAGCGCCTCGACCGTGTGCTCGACCTCGACGATGTCGTACGCGACCGTGTCGATGCCCGGCACCGCCTCGACGGCGCTCTTCAGCCGGGAGTGGTCGCGGCCCGCCGCCAGGAACGGGATGTTGTACTCGCGCAGATATTCACAGATCAGCCGACCGGTGTAACCGGACGCTCCGTAGACGACGACGCGCTTGTCAGTGGGCATGGTGGGACTCCTCGGGTCTGGGACGGTTGTGTGGTGCGGATGGATCGTGGAAAGTGTTGTGGCGAGCGGGGTTCGATGAGCTTGCTACATCCCCATCCCGCCGTCGACCGGCAGGCCGGCGCCGGTGATGAACTTCGCGGCGTCGGAGACGAGGAAGACCACGGCGTCGGCCATGTCGTCGACCTGTCCGAGTCGGCCCAGGGGTGTCAGCTCCGCGACTGCCTGGGCAGCCGCCTCCGGGGACTCGAACAGCCCCAGGGCCGCGGTCTCGACGGCAAGCTTGTTGCCCATCGCGGTCGGGGTGAGTGCGGGATAGATCGAGTTGACGCGCACTCCGTAGCCGAGCTTGCCGGACTCGGCGGCCGCCACCCGGGTGAGGCGGTCGATACCCGACTTCGTCGCGGAGTAGACGCTGATGCCGGGGAAAGCGATTGTCGCAGCGACGGATGCGATGTTCACGACGGCTCCGCCCTTGCCCGCGATGCCGCCGGGACGCATCGCGCGGAACGCGTGCTTGATGCCGAGGGCAGTACCGAGCACGTTGACGTCCAGCATCTTCGACGCCTCGCCGGCGTCGAGATCGACCAGGAGGTTCGTCACCTCGATGCCGGCGTTGTTCACGACGATGTCGAGCCCGCCCAGCGACTCGACGGTCGACGCCACGGCCGACTCCCAGGCCGCGTCGTCGGTCACGTCGAGCGCGACGAACTCGGCCTTCGCGCCTTGTGCCCGAAGCGTTTCGACCGTCTGCCGACCGCCGTCGGAGTTCACGTCGCCGATCGCGACGGACGCACCCGCTGCGGCGAGCGCCTCGGCCATCCCGGCACCGAGGCCCTGCGCGCCACCGGTGACCAGTGCCGTCCGCCCGGTCAGGTCATAACTCGTCATCGTTCCACCTCCGTGAGACCGCCTCGGCCGAGGCGGAGAAGCAAGACACAGTCGAGGTGACATGTGCTGCACGCCACACTAAGCCCCGGTCTTGACACTCGTCAAGAAAAAGCTTGACGACTGTCACGATGGGGTGCGGTCCACGAAAGATCCAGTTCAACGACTCGGTACCGCGGGACAGTCCTGGTGGGAGATGCAGAACACCCCCGAGCCGGGCCGCAGCGCCGGGACTCGAGGGTGCTCAGGATGCAGGGGTGTGGTCAGACGCCGATCTCGCCTCCGTTGTCCCGCCACACGGCGACGACGGACGGCCGGGGTTGGGACTGTCCGCCGTCCGGCCAGTGCGACGCCGGGTTGTCCGCGGAGTGGTCGTCGAGTTCGCCGGGGTGCTGAACCGCGATCAGGACACGATTGGAGTCGATGATCGGACCGCAGGTCTCGCCACCCTTGGGCACGGTCAGGAACTGCTTGGTCTCCCCGCGTCGATCGCCGTCGAGGGCGACCGCGAACAACCCGTCGTTGCTGTCGAGTGCGTTGCCGTCCGTGGAGATCCACAGATTGCCATGGGGGTCGAATGCGACGTTGTCGGGGCAGGAGATCGGACTGACCTTGGTCTTGTCGAACCCGCCGTAGTAGGTGTCGGCAGCAGCCGGGTCGCCGCACACCAGAAGGAGTTCCCAGGTGAACTCGGTGCCGGTGTGATCGTCGGTCATCTCCAGAACCTGACCGTTCTTGTTCTCGTTGCGGGGGTTCACCGCATCGGCAGGCGCCTCACCATCGGTGCCGCGATCGTCGTTGTTCGTCAGCGCGCAGTAGACCTTGCCGGACTTCGGATTCGGTTCGATGTCCTCGGGCCGGTCCATCTTGGTCGCGCCGACGGCGTCGGCGGCCTGGCGGGTGAACACCGCGACCTCGGCAGGGGTCATTCCGGGGATGTACGAGCGTGCCGAACCGTCGGCATTGACCGTCAGCAGCGGCTTCCAGGAGCCCTTGCCGGCGAATTTCCCTGAGGCGGGCGGGGTTCCGGTGCCGTCCACCGGGTCGGGGGAGTCTCCGGTGAAGGTGGCGACGTAGAGCGTGCCTTCGTCGAGGATGCCCATGTTGTGGTCGCGGGCCGTCTTCGACAGGCCGGACTTCATCTTGCGGCTGGAGACGAACTTGTAGATGTACTCGAACCTCTCGTCGTCACCGCTGTAGGCGACGACGGTGTCCTTGTCCGGCCCGCTCCCGACCACGTAGATGTTAGCCGATTCGTGCTTGAACCGGCCCATCGAACTGTGCTTCACCGGAACGGAATTCGGGTCGTGCGGATCCACCTCGACGATGTAACCGAAGCGATTCCCCTCGTTCGGCTCGACGGCCAGGTCGAAACGCTTGTCGAACCGTCCCCAGTAGTGCTCGTCGCCGTCGTCCTCGAAGGAGTAGCGCTCGAGCCGCTCCTTGGCCTTGGCATCGGTGACGGTGCTCGGGTTCGCGAAGTAGTTGTTGAAGTTCTCTTCCCCGGAGAGCATCGTGCCCCACGGGGTGAGACCTCCGGAACAGTTGGCGAAGGTGCCCAGGACAGTGGTGCCCGCCGGGTCTGCGGCCGTCTTGACGAACTCGCTGCCCGCGGCCGGACCGGTGAGGCGGAAGGGGCTCGAGGCAGTCAGACGTCGGTTTCGAGGGCCCACAACGGTTTTGAGAGCTCCGCTGCCGGATTGCGCGGTGACCTCGACGACTGCGATGCCGACCGACGCCATGGCGATGCGGGCCTGCTGCTCGGTGGGTTCGCCTTCCTTGTAACCGGCGAACATGAAGGGCTCGGTCGGATACTCCAGGTTGGCGACCAGGTAGTGGTGATCGGCCACGCCGTCGACCGGGATCAGGCCGGCGAAGTCGTTGTTGAAGCCGAACTGCCCGGCCTGCGCCTCGGGCGTCTGATTGGCGAAGTCGAACTCAGGAGCGCCGGGCAGGATCGGGTCGCCCCACCTGATCACCACCTCCTGGCGGTACCCGTCCGGGATCACCACGGCATCCTCGGTGTTCGGCGTGACGGCGGCGAAGTTCATGCCCGGCATCGCATCTCCGGATGCCGCACCGCTCGACGGCGAGGCCGACTCCGACGACCCGGAATCACCGCACGCCGCGAGGAGCGAGGTCGCACCGACGGCCACCGCTGCACCGGCCGAGGTCTTGAGAACGCTTCGACGCGAGACCGCGGTGCGGACGACGTCCCGGAAGTAGTTGTTGTCGCTGGTGTTCCCGGGATCGTGGCGGCACGCGTCGCCGCACTTGTAGCGGCAGGTCACGTAGGCGCGGGACGAACGCCCGGCATCCTCACCGGTGGACATGAACAGCTGCAACGGAATACGCACACGGGCTCCTCTGAAAACATGGTCGCGCCACGGGGCCGGCGCACGACGAGGAGCACGTTAGGAGGATGAAACGAACCGATGGCTACCCGAGCGTTAACGGCAGCCCAACACCCCTGTTGGTTCCACGTGGAACATCACGTTCGACCTCAAAAGCGCCCGCCGGTTCCGATCCGGCCCGACGATCCGGAACCGCCGAAGGAGCCGGGGCTGCGTCCGCCGCTTCCGAAGCCGCCCCCGCCGAAGCCGCCGCCACCGAAGCCCCCGCCGAATCCACCTCCGCGTCCTGCGACGGTGCCGCGTAGGAAACTGTCGACGAGGATTCCGCCGAGGACCGCACCGGCGGTGGACGAGCCGCCCGGATGTCGCTGTTGCGACTGCCAGTCGACGACGTCGGTCTGAGCGGCCATGAGCGCCTGGTCGGCCAGGGAACCGGCGCGACGTGCGGTCGCGGTCGCCACCGGTGCATCGGTGGCAGCGGCGTCCGTCGCGGACTGCAGAAGCCGCTGCGCCTCCGCCAGTCGGGTACGTGCCGTGGACTGCACGGCCCCCCGCCGGGTGCCGATGAAGTCGGCGGCCGCTGTCACCTTGGCCTCCGCCGATTCGAGTGCCGCGGTGAGGACCTGTGCCCGACGGATGCGCTCGGCAGCGGCGTCCCGCGCCGCGGCGAGTGCGTCGTCGAGATCGGCATCGGCGTCGACGAGCGCCGTGAAGGTACCCAGCGGATCGGCGTCGAAGTTGCTGCGGGCATTCGCGACCGCGGCGCTCGCGACCTCGATCACGGTCGCCAGCGAGGTCCCGCCGGTCTGTGCCAGGGCGTTGGCCTCGGCCAGTTCGTCGTCCACCTCGGCGATGAGCGCCGGCATCCGCGAGCGGGCGACGGCGATGTTCGCGTCTGCATGATCGATGGCGTCGAGCAGCGTGGTCGCCTGCTCGATCGATCCCTCGGCCGACCTGATCGCAGCGACGGCCGGTCCCTGCTGACCCACCGGTGCCGCGATGGCGGCGCGCCCCTGATCCGCGGTCGCCTCGGCGAAGTCGATCTGGGCTCGGGCGAGATCGACATTGTCGAGGATGGAGGTCAACGTGGCCTCGCCGTGCTTGCCGATGAGCTCGGTCAGCTGCTGCGACGCCGTCTCCAGACGGGCACGCAGACCGATGAGTTGCTGGGTGATGGAGTCGAATCGCGAGTCCGCATTGATGAGGAGGTTGCGCATCGCGTCGAAGTTCTCGACGTGGTCGTCCAGTGTGCTGTCGATCTCGGTGCAGGTGGTGATGATCTGGACGAGCATCGAGCGTCGTTCGTCGTCGGTCTCGGGAACGTTGTCATCGAGACGCTGGCGCAGCGCGAACGCCCGTCCGAGCGCCTGCTCGGCGTGCCGCACGGTGTCGGTGAACGGAGCCGTCTCGGCCTCACCGAACTCGCCGACCGCCAACTGGAGCTCTTCCTTGCTGGTGCGGATGGCGTTGTCGAGGTCCGTGAGCACCTCACGCGACCACGGGTCGAGCACCTCGACGGGTTGCGCGGCCAACTGGTCGACGGTCAGTTCCTGCTCGCGCAGGGACTCGACGCTGTCGTCGATACGACGCTGCCTGCGGCGTCGGGAGTAGAGGTACGCGCCGCCGCCGCCGAGGACGGCCACGCCGCCGACGACGCCGGCTGCGATCAGGCCGGTGTGGTTCGGATCGAGTGCGCCGGACAGCCCGTTGACCGCCGCCAGGCCCGCACCTGCCCAGTTCGCCTCACGCAATTGCGGGACGACGTCGTCGTTCGCGACTTCTTCGAGTGTCGATTGATCGAGGCCGCCCACGCTGTCGGGTGCGAAGAACCGATACGCCCGGTCCTCGGTGGCGACGGCGAGCAGGGCGTCATGGTCACCCAGCTCGCTGGCGGCGGCGGTGCGATCCGCCCATTCCTCGCTGGTCAGACCGTCGAAATCGCGGACGTACACGATCCACATCTGGACCGCGTGGGCGTTGTAGAGCGAATCGATGGCCGTCTCGAGTTCGGTGCGCTGCGCCGGGGAGATCGCGTCGGCGGAGTCGACGACGTAGTTCGGCAGCCGGGTGGGCGGCTCCGCCGACGCCGCGCCGGGGAATGCCAGGGCCATGAGGACGCCCAGCAGTCCCGTCAGCGCGACCGCCGAAGCCGCGCGTGTCAGCAGTTCCCGAAGTGCCGGCACTCGATGCATGATCACAAACCTAGCCGTGCGGGCGTGCGGTGTCGTCGACGCCTTCGGGGGAGTGTCGGCACCCGGGCGCGGGTGCGCCCGGGCGCTACGCGGTCAGTTCCGCGAGTCGCGCCACCGGCACAGCGCCTCGAGAGCGGTGAGGTCATAGTCGGGACCGGTGACGCCGACGGTCAACAGCGTGACGCCCTCGTCGGCGAGTGCATCGGCATCGCGCAGCAGCGCGTCGGTGTCCCCGTCGAACTGCACGCCCGACGACCGCTCGATGGTCTCGGGATCGCGACCCACGGCGGCGCAGTGCTCGGCCAGCACCTTGGACTTGTGCCGGTACTGCTCGACGTCGTTGAAGCCGTGCCAGACGTCGCCGTGCTCGGCGATGTAGCGCAGCGTCTTCTTCTCGCCGCTGCCGCCGATGAGGATCGGGATGTCGCGCGTGGGAGCCGGATTCAGCTTGGCCAGCCGCGATTTGATCCGCGGGAGGGCGGCACCGAAATCGTTCAACCGGGAACCGACTGTGCCGAAGTCGTAGCCGTACTCGTCGTAGTCCTTCTGGAACCAGCCGGCTCCGACGCCCAGGATCAGACGGCCGTTACTGATGTGGTCGACGGTGCGGGCCATGTCGGCGAGCAACTCCGGATTCCGGTACGAGTTGCAGGTCACGAGCGCGCCGATCTCCACCCGAGAGGTCTGCTCGGCCCAGGCGCCGAGCATCGTCCAGCACTCGAAGTGCTCGCCCTCGGGGGCGCCGTAGAGCGGATAGAAGTGATCCCAGTTGAACGCGATGTCGACGCCCGTGTCCTCGGCGCGGCGGACCGCGTCACGGATCAGCGAGTACTTGGGTGCGTGCTGGGGCTGGATCTGGACACCGATGCGAATGGGGAAGGCCATGCCGACCAGTCTGCCCGCTGACGGCGGAATCGTCGACGAACATGGTGGCCGCGCACTGGTGGTGCCGCGTTGGTATCGGCGGTACGAAGTAGCGGTGAGCATCAGACCGGTCGCACCGCCGCTCGACGAACTCCGTCGTCGTACGAGCGCGAAGTGGAGCACGCACCCCGACGACGTACTACCGCTGTTCATCGCGGAGATGGACTATCCGCTCGCACCGGTGGTCGCCGACGCCATCATCGACCGGGTACGTGCGTCCGACATCGGTTACGCGGCGACCTCGGGTTCGGCAGGGGAGGTCTTCGCCGGGTTCGCCGACCGTCGGTGGGGGTGGCGGGTGGATCCGGCTGACGTCAGCTCGACGACCGACGTGAGTGTCGTCATCGTCGAGAGTCTGCGCGTCGCGATCAGTCCCGGCGACGGCGTCGTCCTGATGCCGCCGGTCTATCCGCCGTTCTTCGAACTCATCCCCGAGGCCGGCGGTCGTGTGCTCGAGGTGCCCCTCCTCGAGGAACGCGGGTCGTCGTCGACTGCCTGGCGGATGGATCTTGCAGGCATCGAACGCGCCCTCGCCGCCGGGGCCCGCGCGGTTCTACTGTGCCACCCGCACAATCCGCTCGGCCTCGTCCACGACGCGACCGACCTCGCGCGACTGGCCGGCTTGGCCGCGGCACATGGCGCGACTGTCGTCAGTGACGAGATTCATGCGCCGCTGGTCCACCCCGGCGTGGAGTTCGTCCCGTTCCTCGCGGTGAGCGACACGGCGCGTGACGTCGGCGTGGCCGCACATTCGGCGAGCAAGGCCTTCAATCTCGCCGGTGCCAAGTGCGCGCTCACGGTTGTCGCGTCGGATCGGGGCCGGGCTCTGATCGCGCGGCAACCCGAGGAGGTGCGCTATCGCACGAGCATTCTGGGCCGCGCTGCGACCGAAGCGGCATTGGCGCACGGTGACGAGTGGCTCGACGCCACCCTCGAGGTCATCGGGGAGAGCTTCGATCTCCTCGAACAGCTGCTCGCGCAGCATCTTCCGACGGTTCGGTACACGCGGCCGGAGGCGTCGTATCTCGCGTGGCTCGACTTCCGCGAGACCGGGCTGGGCGACGACCCCGGGCTCGTCATTCTCGACAAAGCCCGCGTCGCCCTGCATTACGGACACGCCTTCGGGAATCCGGGTGCCGGTTTCGTTCGACTCAACGTCGCCTGCTCGGCCGACGTGCTGACCGAGGCCATCAGGCGGATCGCGGGCGTGGTGCACTGACCTGGGGTCTCCGCTCCACCATCAATTCTTGCCGGATCGGCAACCGTCCTTGCCGCTCACGACGGTGCGTGCCAGAGTCGAAGACATGACCACCGAGAACAGCCATCGCCCCGAGGCCGCGACCGAGTCCCGGGGGAGCAACGATCCGGGAACCGCCGAAGGGTGGGACGAGCGGTACCGCAGCGCGGACCGTCTGTGGACCTCCGACGTCAACCCCGCGCTCGTCGCCGAGGTGTCGGACATCGAGCCGGGCACCGCGCTCGACGTCGGGTCGGGTGAGGGGGCCGACGCCCGATGGCTCGCCGACCGCGGATGGCAGGTCACGGCCCTCGACATCTCGCAGGTCGCGGTGGATCGGGCCCGTGAGATCGACCCGCGGCCGTCGATCACGTGGTTGCGTGCCGACGTGATCGTTGATGACGTGCCGGCGGCCGACGTCGACCTTGTGACCATGCATTACTTCCCGATCCCGAAGGAGAATGTCGACGCGGCCCGCCGGCTGGCCGAAGCCGTCGGCCCCGGCGGGTCCCTGCTCGTCGTGGCACACGCCCCCGAGGATGTGCGTGCACATGGCTTCGACCCGGACGCCTACGTCCAACCCGCTGATTTCGCGGGACTGCTCGGCGACGGTTGGGAAATCGTCACCGACGAGACGCGGGCACGTGGACGGGCCGCGGGAGGCGGTCACCACACCCACGACGTCGTGCTCCGCGCACGCCGGGCCGCCTGAGATCCCGTTGCGTTTTGTCCCGGTAACCGGGACAAAACGCAATCTGATCTGACGGGTGGCGGTCGTGACTTCAGCTCCGCCCCGAATTGAGTGCACATCTGTACACTCGGGGCATGACCGCCACGACCACGCGTGAGTCCGAGCTGCGGGCGCTCACCGACCTCGGGCTGTACGAGGCCGGCGCTGCGACGCGCGGCGTCGGAGCGATGCACCGCGTCATCGCCGGGGGCGTCTTCCGGATGCTCCGGCCTGTCCTGGGGAGTTCCGTCGACACCGCGCGGATGGTGCATGACGCCGTCAGCGAGGGGACGTACAACTCGATCACCGCGGCCCTCGACGCCGGCCGGTCGGCTTCGGACCATGTGCCCTGGTCGGAGGGCCGCGCGCCCTCGCACACCCCTCGAGGCGCGGTGCTCCTCGGCATCCTCAACGGTCTCATCGGCGATGAGCTCGAAACCGCGGACTCGCCCCTCACGGCCGACATGTCGATCCGCGTCGACGGCAGGCCGGTCTCCCTCGACGCCGAGTCGCTCCGCGATGGCTTCCCCGACGCGGGTGGACACGTCGTCGTGTTCCTGCACGGCCTGATGGAGTCGGAGTTCGCGTGGTCGCTCAGACCGAAGCGAACTGGGCCCGCTCGCTCCGCTCCCGGCGCCCGGCGAACTGGGCCCGCTCGCTCCGCTCCCGGCGCCCGGCGAACTGGGCCCGCTCGCTCCGCTCCCGGCGCCCGGCGAACAGGGCCCGCTCGCTCCGCTCCCGGCGCCCGCCGACCCACATACGGCGAGCGGCTGACCCACGACATCGGCGCCACCGAGGTCCAGATCCGCTACAACACCGGTCGCCACATCAGCGAGAACGGCCGCGCCCTCGCCGACCTTCTCGACGCACTCGTCCTGCTCTGGCCGACGCCGGTGACACGACTGACCCTCATCGGGCATTCGATGGGTGGGCTGGTCGTCCGAAGTGCTTGCCACGCAGCCGATCAACGCGGCGACTACTGGACGGGCCTGGTGTCGGAGACGGTGTGCCTCGGCACGCCGCACCTCGGGGCTCCACTCGCCCGCGGTGTCCACCTGGCCACGAATGCGCTGAACCGGACGCCGGTCACCCGCCCGATCGGCTCATTGTTGCGTCGTCGGAGTGCCGGGGTGCGGGACCTGTTCCACGGCAGCCTGACCGACGACGACTGGATAGGTCACGACCCGGACGCGTGGTCGCAGCCGCCCGGCGCCGACGTGCCGCTGCTGGCGGGCGCTCGCCATCTCTTCGTCACCGCGACGATCACCCGCGACCCCGACCACCCGGTCGGGCGTCTGCTGGGTGACGGCCTGGTGCTCGCGCCGAGTGGGCGCGGGCAGCACACGCGGCAGCGTCGCGGGCTGAAGTTCCAGGAGGGGTTCCACATCGGCAACGCACACCATTTCACCCTGCTGAACGACGACGCGATCTACGAGTGGCTGCTCGGCCACCTCATCCCGCGAAAGGAGCTGCCGCCCGGGCGATCGTCGTGAGACCGCGCGGGTTTCGCCGACGAAGCGGCGTCGAACTCAGTGCGGACGGCGCTGCCGGTAACGTCCGCGCGCGGCGAGTACGCCGACGACCCATCCGACGAGAAAGACCACGGCCAGGATGAACCACAGCGGGGACTCGACACTCACCCAGAACAGGTCGATGCGCACCGTGGTCCGGTTCTGCACGATGAAGACCACCGCGAGAACGGTCAGTCCAAGCGCAATCCATTGCGGCAGAGACACCTTCGACAGCGCGGACGAGCTCCCAGTAGCGGGTTTCGGGGTGCCACGGTCTTTGGCCATGCCAGAGACTGTAGGCGCATTCGACGGCGGTCACCGGAGATCCCGTTGCGATTTGTCCCGCAATCCGGGACAAACCGCAACCTGACGCCGGCACCTCATGCCGGCGGGCGGCGCTCGACGCCGTGCACCACCCGCCGGACGTGGCTACTTCTTGCCGGGATCGTCGGCGGTGGCGATCTCGACCTCGGCGGTGGCCTGGATCAGCGCCAAGAGATCCTTGTCGAGTCCGGGAGCGAACTCTTCGCGTCGCTCGGGCGCGATGGTCATCGGGAACCCTTCGGGCATCTTCTCGGTGCTCAGTTCGGTCCCGTCGCCACTGGGGGACGCGCCTCGGTACAGCTTCGCCGCGTCGCTCTTGTTGTCGGCACTGAATGTGAACTGGACGCTCTGCAATCCCTGGTCGACCAGCTTCTTGACCTCCGGGAACCGCTCGGCGTTGGTCTTCGGGATGGGCAGGATCGAGCCCCAGTTGACCCCGAGGCTTTCCAGCGCCTTCGCGAAAGCGTTCTCGTGCGCCTGATCGCGGACGATCAGGTAGGCGATCGTGGAACGGGCGGTCTTGTTGTCGGTCATCTCGTAGATCCGACATTTCTGCAGTCGCCCGGTGGACTCGAGCATCAGGTTGTAGAGCAGGTCGAGAACGAGGTTCCCGCTGTTGTACACATAGGACCCCGACCAGGGGTTCCCGGCGGCGTCGACCGGCAGCGCGCCCTGCGCCCCGACGAGGTAGTGGTGAATGTTGCTGGTGTCCAAGGCGATGTTGAGGGGAGTCGCTCCCTTGGCGCCCGGTTTGTCGACCGGGTCGGTCTTCTTGCCCTTGTACTCCGGTGATCCGTCGAGCAGGCGGGAGATGGTGGTGCCGATGAGTTCGACGTGGCTGATCTCCTCGGTCCCGACACCCTGCAACAGATCCCGGTACGGCTTGGATGCCGGATCGCCGCGAAAGTTCATGGACTGGAACAGGTATTGCATCATCGTGCGCATCTCGCCGAACTGCCCGCCCAGCCCCTCCTGCAAGGCGTTGGCGGCGGCCGGGTCGGGCTCGTCGACGGCGATCTCGTTGATCAGTTGCTGAGTGTGCAGGTACACAGGTTCTCCTCGAGCTCGTTTGCAGGCGGATCCACAGAGGCCGCACTTCTGGAGCATCTGGTACGCCGAGCAGTACCCGCGCGTCCATCACGCAAACACGCCGGGCCCCGGCTCGGTCATGTCCGAGAAAACGTTCGGGCCCGGTCTGATGAGCTCAGAACACCGATACCGCGCTCAGCGGCAGACCGCCCCTTGCGACGCCGAGGTGACGAGCTTGGAGTACTTCGCCAGCACGCCGCGCGTGTACCGCGGGGGCAGGGGAGTGAACTCTCGTGCACGCGAAGCGAGTTCGTCATCGTCGACGAGGAGGTCGAGAAGACCGCGGCCGACGTCGAGCCGAATGCGGTCGCCGTTGCGGACCAGTGCGATCGGCCCGCCGTCGACGGCCTCCGGCGCGGTGTGACCCACGCACAGACCGGTGGTGCCGCCGGAGAACCGGCCGTCGGTCATCAACAGCACGTCCTTGCCGAGACCCGCGCCCTTGATGGCGCCGGTGATCGCGAGCATCTCCCGCATGCCCGGTCCGCCCTTCGGGCCTTCGTACCGGATGACGACGACGTCCCCGGCGGTGATCGTGCCGTCCTCGAGCGCGTCCATCGCGGCGCGTTCGCGGTCGAAAACCCGTGCCGTGCCCTCGAACACATCGGAGTCGAAGCCTGCGGACTTCACCACCGCGCCCTCCGGGGCCAGCGATCCCTTGAGGATGGTGATGCCGCCGGTGGGATGGATGGGCGACTTCGTGGCCCGCAGGACCTGGCCGTCCGGGTCCGGCGGCGCGATGTGCGCCAGGTTCTCGGCGACCGTCGATCCGGTCACCGTCAGGCAGTCGCCGTGCAGAAGGCCCGCGTCGAGGAGTGCCTTCATCACCACCGGCACACCGCCGATGCGATCGACGTCGGTCATCACGTGCCGGCCGAACGGCTTGACGTCGGCCAGGTGCGGAACCCGGCTGCCGACGCTGATGAAGTCGTCGAGCGACAGTTCGACCTCGGCCTCGTTGGCGATGGCGAGGAGGTGGAGCACCGCATTGGTCGACCCGCCGAACGCCATCACCACGGCGATCGCGTTCTCGAAGGCCTCGCGGGTCATGATGTCGCGCGCGGTGATCCCGCGGCGCAGCATCTCGACGACGGCGACCCCGCTCTGGCGGGCGAACTGGTCGCGACGCTTGTCCGGGGCCGGGGGCGCGGCACTGCCCGGGATCGACATCCCGAGTGCCTCGGCCGCGCTGGCCATCGTGTTGGCGGTGTACATGCCGCCGCACGCACCCTCACCCGGGCAGATCGCGCGCTCGATGGTGTCGACGTCCTCCCGGCTCATAAGTCCGCGCGAGCACGCCCCGACCGCCTCGAAGGCGTCGATGATGGTCACCTGACGCTCTTTGCCGTCCGACAGCGTCGCGTATCCGGGCAGCGTCGACCCGGCGTAGAGGAACACCGACGCGAGGTCGAGTCGGGCGGCGGCCATCAGCATGCCGGGCAGGGACTTGTCACAACCGGCCAGCAGGACCGAACCGTCGAGCCGCTCGGCGCTCATGACGGTTTCGACGCTGTCGGCGATCACCTCGCGGGACACCAGCGAGAAGTGCATGCCCTCGTGACCCATCGAGATGCCGTCGGAGACCGAGATGGTGCCGAACTCGAGCGGGTACCCGCCGCCCTCGTGCACGCCTTCTTTGACCGCCTTGGCCAGCCGGTCGAGCGACAGGTTGCAGGGCGTGATCTCGTTCCACGACGACCCGACGCCGATCTGCGGTTTCACCCAGTCGTCGTCGCCCATGCCCACCGCGCGGAGCATGCCGCGGGCCGCGGTCTTCTCCAAGCCGTCCGTGACGTCGCGACTACGCGGTTTGATGTCGATCTCGGCGTCCGGTTCGGTTCGCTTGGTCATGAGGGCAAGAGTAGTGGTCCTCGGCGTCGAGCGGTCGGAACACCCGATGCCCGGCGACGGCGTCACCAGATCGTGCGCGGACAGCACAGAACCGTGCGCTCGTGACCAGATCGGTGCCCGCCGGAGTGGTTAAGGTCCAGCTCGACCCCGTTCTCCCCTGGACAGGCCGTCGGATGAACCCCAGAATCGCAGTCCGGAAACTGGCCGGACGGGCAGTGCTCGTCTCGACGCTGATGGCCGCGGCCGTCGGCCTGTCGGTGGCCCCCGCCCACGCCCAGCCGTCGGCCCCGACCGTCGTCCTGGTGCACGGGGCGTTCGCAGATTCGTCGGGCTGGCGCGACGTCGCGCAGGATCTGCGCAGCCGGGGACTGGCGGTCCAGACCTTCGACAATCCGCTCCGGTCCCCGGCCTACGACTCCGAGCAGCTCGAGAAGAAGCTGGCGACCATCGACGGACCGATCGTCCTCGTCGGTCACTCCTACGGCGGCTTCGTCATCACCAACACTCAGGACCCCGACGTCCGTGCCAACGTCTACATCGCCGCCTTCGCGCCGACCACGGGCGAGTTCGTCCAGGGGCTGCTGAACCCGATCACCTATCCCGGTAGCCGGCTCCTTCCGCCGGCCCTGCAGCTGACGGTGGTCGAGAACGACCCGACCGGCGTGGCCGGACGCAACGTCGACGGTTACATCGCGCGCCCGTACTTCCGGGAGATCTTCGCGCAGGACGTGTCGCCCGCGGTCGCCGCCGACATGTTCGCCCACCAGAAATCCGCCGCGCTCCGCGCCAACCTGGAACCGTCCGGACCGCCGTCGTGGGCACGGGTGCCCAGCTGGTACCTCGTGTCCCAGCAGGATCGGGTGATCCCGCCCGCTCTGCAGCGCTTCCTGGCCGGTCGAGCCGCACCCGGGCGCACCGCCGAGGTCAACGCCTCGCACGCCTCACTGGTCTCTCGCCCCGACGCGGTCTCACGGACGGTGCTGCGAGCGGTCGACGCGACGCAACCGCGCTGACGGTTCCGGTCGACAGCCCCGCACACCGCGGCGGTGAGACCCGCGCTGTGCCACGTGATCCGTGGCAGCGCAGAGAAACTCGCCGTCGCGGTGTCGTCCTGTCGGTGCGAGGAGCGGCACCCGTCACGGACAGCACAGAACCGTGCAGCCTCGACACGATCGGCGATCCGGTTTCCTCCTACGGTGATCCCACATCGACACCGGAGGACCCATGCCCTACGTCACCACGCTCGACGGAACCGAGATCTATTACAAGGACTGGGGCGACGGACGTCCGGTCGTGCTCAGCCACGGGTGGCCGCTCAACGCCGACAGCTGGGAAGCCCAGCAGCTCTTCCTGGCGCACGACGGGTATCGGGCGATCGCGCACGACCGTCGCGGACACGGCCGTTCGTCGCAGACGTGGTCGGGCAACGAGATGGACACGTATGCCGACGATCTCGCGGAGCTGATCCGGCATCTCGATCTGCAGGAGCTCACGCTCGTCGGGTTCTCCACGGGTGGCGATGAGGTCACCCGGTACATCGGGCGGCACGGTACCGATCGCGTGGCGCAACTCGTGTTGGTCTCCGCGGTACCCCCGTTCATGCTCCAGACCGACGACAACCCCGGTGGGGTCCCGATCGAGGTGTTCGACGGCATCCGGTCGGCACCCACCGCCGATCGCTCGCAGGCCTATCGCGATCTCGCCGACGGGCCCTTCTTCGGCAACAACCGGGACGGCCAGAATGCGTCGCGGGGCATGCGCGATGCCTTCTGGCGACAGGGCCTGCAGGCGGGCGCACACAACACCTACGAAAGCATCGCCGCGTTCTCGGCCACCGACTTCCGGAGCGACCTCGCACGCGTGGACGTCCCCGCCCTCGTCATCCACGGCGACGACGATCAGGTGGTTCCCTTCGAGGTGGGCGGCAAGGCGTCCGCCGAACGGATCTACGGCGCCGAGCTGAAGGTCTACCCCGGTGCACCCCACGGGATCACCGACACGCACAGGGGCGAGCTCAACGACGATCTGCTCGCCTTCCTCGACACCTACACCGCCCCCTGAGCCCACGCCGGGCCCTGACAATCGGAGACTGCACATGACCACACCGCCGCCCGACACCATCGTCCTCGTCCACGGCCTGTGGGTGACGCCCCGGTCCTGGGAAGACTGGATCACCTACTACCAAGACAAGGGGTATCGGGTCATCGCCCCGGCCTACCCCGGCTTCGAGGTGGAAGTCGAGTCCCTGAGGGAGAACTCAGACGTGATCGCGGATCTGACGGTACCCGCGACGGTCGAGCACCTCGCCGGGATCATCCGCGAACTGCCGTCGCCGCCGATCATCATGGGGCATTCCTTCGGTGGCGTGCTCACGCAGCTGCTGGTCGACCGCGGGCTCGGCGCGGCTGCGGTGGCCATCAACTCCGCGCCGACCGAAGGTGTACGGACGCAGCCCCTTTCGCAGGTGAAGTCGTTGTTCCCGATCCTCAAGCGCTTCTCGAACCGCCACAAGGCGGCCGGATTCACACCGGACGAGTGGCACTACGCCTTCACCAACACCCTGAACGACGAGGACTCGCGCGCGGTGTACGACCGGTACGCGATCGCCGCGCCCGGATCGTGGGTCTGGAAGTACGGCGTGTTCGCAAACCTCACCCCGGGACATCAGGAGACCTGGGTGGATTACCGGCGCGACGACCGTGCACCGCTGCTGTTCATCGCCGGCGGGGCCGACCACATCATGCCGCCCGCGGTGAACAAGTCGAACGCGAAGAAGTACCGCCGGTCCATGGCGCTGACCGAGTCTTACGAGTTCCCCGGGCGGTCGCACTGGACCTGCGGTGAGCCGGGGTGGGAGAAGGTCGCCGACCACGCGCTCCGGTGGGCGGAGGAGCACTCCGCGCGGGGAGCGTTGCCGGCGTGAACATAAGCGGGACCGCATGTCCGACAACCGCACCCGCGGCCGCACCATGTGAGTCGCGGTGCGCCTGTAGCGTGGTGTCCTGTCACCACGTGTGCAAGCACATCGGATAGCGAGGACCCCACATGGCACTTCATGCACTGCTCGCCAAGGCCGGCGCGACGGTCGCCACCGGCTTCGTCGGAGCCGTCGCCTACGACGCCGTACGCACCGTCGCCCGACGCGCCCCGCTGCGTGAGGGAGCCGTCGTGGCGACCACGTGGGGTATCCGTGGAACCCGCAAGGCAGAGGAGGTCGCCGAGTCGGTGCGACTCAACACCGCCGACATCGTCGCCGAGGCGAAGGAACGGCTGGGCGAGGAGTCGACACCGCCGGGAACCGCCGTCGCACACGACCACGACCACGATCACTGAATCGTGAGCACGTCCGCGCCGACGTACTCTTCCGAGCTGCCACCGACCGACATCGTCGTCCGGTCGTCGGCGGCGGGCCGGGTGCGTATGACGGTTCCGTGGTTGCGGGTCACCGATCGCACTGTCGCCGACCGTCGTGCCGTGGCCGTCGAGGAGAGCGTTGCCCGGGTGACCGGTGTGCGCGCCGTGCACGCCTACCCGCGGACCGCCTCGGTCGTCGTATGGTTTCGGGCCGACACCGACCGGGATGCCATCGATCATGCGATCGCGGCGGCCACTCACGCCGACCCCGCGAATCTTCCTGACCGCGCACCGCATTCGGCCGACGTCACCAATGCCGACCTGTTGCGGATGGGCATCGGCGCGGGAGCCCTGGTCCTGCTGGGTTTCCGGCGCTACGGGTTCCGCCGCCCGCCGCTGCTCGGGCCGGCCTCGCGCACCGTCGCCACCGGTGTCACCATCTTCTCCGGGTACCCGTTCCTCCGCGGCGCGCTCCGCTCGCTCCGTGGTGGCCGGGCCGGGACCGATGCGCTGGTCTCGGCCGCCACGATCGCGAGCCTGCTCCTTCGCGAGAACGTGGTCGCGCTGACCGTGTTGTGGTTGCTCAACATCGGTGAGTTCCTCCAGGACCTCACGCTACGACGCACCCGACGCGCCATCGCCGAGCTCCTCCGCGGCACCCAGGACACCGCCTGGGTTCGACTCTCCGACGGCACCGAGGTGCAGGTCGCCATCGACGCGCTGCACGTCGGCGACGCGGTCATCGTGCACGAACAGGTCGCCGTCGCGGTCGACGGTGTGGTCGTCGACGGTGAAGCGGTGGTCGACCAGTCCGCGCTCACCGGCGAGAACCTCCCGGTGACCAAGCACGTCGGCGACCGCGTGCAGGCCGGCTCGGTGGTACTCACCGGCCGGATCGTCATCGAGGCCCACGCGGTCGGCGACGACACCTCGATCGGTCGCATCATCGGCCGGGTCGAGGAGGCCCAGCGCGACCGCGCTCCCATCCAGACGGTCGGGGAGAACTTCTCCCGGCGGTTCGTACCCGCGTCGTTCGCGCTGTCGGCGCTGACGCTGCTGGTGACGCGCGATCTGCGTCGTGCGATGACCATGCTGCTGATCGCGTGCCCGTGTGCCGTTGGCCTGTCCACCCCGACCGCGATCAGCGGGGCCATCGGGAATGGCGCGCGGCGCGGAATCCTCATCAAGGGCGGATCGCATCTCGAGGCTTCGGGACGGATCTCGGCGGTGGTGTTCGACAAGACCGGCACGCTGACCGTCGGGCGCCCGGTCGTGACCAACGTCGTGTCCTTCTCCGACGACTGGCAGCCCGAACAGATCCTCGCCTACGCGGCCAGCTCCGAGATCCATTCGCGTCATCCGCTCGCCGAAGCGGTCATCCGGTCCACGGAGGAACGTCGCATCGAGATCCCGACGCATGCGGAATGCGAGGTCATCGTCGGACTCGGCATGCGCACCCGCGCCGAAGACGGGCGCGTGCTCCTGCTGGGCAACCCGTCGCTTCTCGACCGGCACGGCGTCGCGATCTCCGACGACGCCCTCGACTGGGTCGACAGGTTGCGGCAGGCGAGCGAGACACCGCTGCTGTTGGCCGTCGACCGCACGCTGGTCGGTCTGGTGAGTCTGTCCGACGAGCTGCGCCCCGAGGCGCGCGAGGTGCTCGACGCCCTGCGGGCCGACGGGGTCACCGAGATCGCCATGCTGACCGGCGATCACCCGGTCACCGCGGCGACCATCGCCGCGGAACTCGGCATCGAGCGGTGGGCTGCCGAGGTCACGCCCGACGACAAGCTCGCGGTGGTACGGGAACTCCAGGCGCTCGGCCACGTGGTCGCGGTGGTTGGTGACGGTGTCAACGACGCCCCTGCGCTGGCCGCCGCCGACATCGGCATCGCGATGGGGCTGGCGGGCACCGACGTCGCGGTCGAGACCGCCGACGTCGCACTGGCCGGCGACGATCTGCGCAAGCTGCTCGACATCCGGGATCTGGGCTCGCATACCGTCGAGGTGATCCGCCAGAACTACGGGATGTCGATCGCCGTCAACGCGCTGGGGCTGGTGATCGGCGCCGGCGGTGCGCTCTCGCCGGTCCTGGCTGCGGTGTTGCACAACGCCTCGTCGGTTGCCGTGGTGCTCAACAGCTCTCGACTCATCCGCTACCAGGTCGACGCGACCCCCGCGTCGGCCGCCGGAAAGACCGGCCCATGACCGAGGTGCCCACGACGACCGCGACCTTCGAGTGTCCCGCCGGGACGATCATCGCTCGTACCGACGGACAGGTCGTGCGCGCCACCGGTATTCGTTACGCACGGGCGGCACGCTTCGAGGTTCCGTCCCCGCAACCGCCGGCCGACGAGCCGATCGATGCGACCTCGTGGTCGCCCGCCTGTCCCCAGCGCAATGGCGAGGGGATCGTCCACGACACCTTCGGCGATGCCGCGCTGGGCGAGATGGTCGGCGACGAGCGCGCCCAGTACGTGTCGGTCACGGTGCCGGTCGAGCGTCGACCCGACGAGGCCCTCCCGGTGATGGTCTGGATTCACGGCGGGTCCTACATCATCGGCGCCGCCGACGCGCCCTGCCACGATCCGGCGGCGCTGGTCGCCGAGCAGCGGGTGATCGTCGTGTCGGTGACCTACCGACTGGGATTGTTCGGGTTCCTCGGCGACGGCATCAACCGTCCGGCGAACCTGGGCCTGCTCGACATGATCGAGGCCCTGCGCTGGGTTCAGCGGAACATCGCGTGCTTCGGCGGCGATCCCGACGCCGTCACCGTCTTCGGCGAGTCAGCCGGCGGCGACGCGGTTGCACAGTTGATGGCGGCCGACGGCGTGACGGGCCTGTTCCGCCGCGCCATCATCCAGAGTGCGCCGCTCGGCATCACCCGACGCCGCGAGCGGTTGCATGCGGACATGTTCGCTGCGTCGCACCACGTGTCGGCGTCGGCGACCGTCGACGAGGTCCTGGCCGTCCAGGAGTCGATGATGGGACTCAAAGCGGTTCTGCAACATGGCTTTCCGGCCTTCATGTCCTTTGGGCCACAGTATGGTCACCACCCGCTGCCACCCGAGAACGAGGTGGACGGGGTCTGGGAGAGTCGAGCGCGGGACGTCGAGGTCCTCATCGGCTGGTGCAGCCGCGAGGCCGCGTTCTTCACCGCGGCGATCGACGGGGTGTCGTCGCTCCCCGCGGTTCCGGTGGTCGGCACCCGCCTGTACGAATGTCTTGTCCAGCAACTCACCCGTGCCATCTACACGTCGGCAGCCGACCGCTTCGCCCGACGCCACCGACGCGCCGGAGGAAAGGCCGCGCAGTACGTCATCGACTGGGGCGCAGCAGATCACCCGCTGCGCGCCGTGCACACCGTCGACATCCCGTTGCTGTTCGGGACTCCGGAGATCTGGGCCGGTGCCCCGATCCTGGCCGGCCACGACGCCGCTCGGGCTGCCGAGGACGGCCGCACGTTGCGACGGATCTGGGCGGACTTCGCGCGAGACGGATGGACCGCGCCGGCTGATGTGCCGGGCCTGATCCGCTTCACCTGACCGCGGGATCGCGTAGCGCGAATGCGACTGTACCCGCGGTCACACCACGGATTGGGCGTCTGCAGCCGAATCGCGCGAAGCCGTCGACGCCCGGCGGTGGAAGCGCCGCGAGGTCAGTCGGCCGGTCGTTCGCCCACGGCAATCAGTGTGTCGCAGTCGACTTCGGTGATCCCCTCGTTCGCCAGCCGCTGTAGGAACCCGACTCGCACGTCCTCGACGGCGTCGGCGTCCAGGTCGGCGAGTGCGCCGCGCAACCCGCTGCCGAGGACCATCGACCAGGAGAACTCGTCGGTCCGTGGTACGCGCAGGTCGAGAACCGAAGCGGACACCTCTTCTGCGCCAAGCGATTCGAGCCACCTGACGATCTTCTCCTCGGTGTCGATCCGCGTGATGGGGTGAGGCGATCCGTCGGACGGGGCGCGCGGGCCGGGGGGCGGCGGCGTGTTCGTCACGCGGGCGACCTCGGCGAAGTAGGCGCCGGTGAAGTCGTAGAGTGCGTCGTCGTGCCACACCGCGACGGCGAGACGGCCCCCCGGGCGCAGCAGGGGCAGCAGATTGCGCACCGAGTCGTCCATGTCCGGCAGGAAGAACACGCCGAAACCGCATGTGATCACGTCGTATTCGCCGTGCCCTCGGCCGGGTAGCGCGGTCACGTCGTCGACCCGGAAGTCGATGTTGCGCAGACCGGCCGCATAGGCGCTGGTTCGGCCACGCTCCACCAGATCGGCGGCGAAGTCGACTGCCGTGACGTGCCCGTCGGGTCCGACGACCCGCGCGGCGGCGAGCGCGCTGGCACCGGTGCCGGAACAGATGTCGAGAACCTCATCGCCCAGCGAAACCCGTGCCCGAGCAACGAGGGTCTCGCCCGCCGGACCCCAGACGAGGGGAGTCACCAGGTCGAAATCGGGACTGGTCGAATTGAAGATCTCGGCGATGCTCGGTCCTGGCATGGATTCAGCGTAGACGTGTTGACAACGGTTCCCGATAAAGTGGCGGACGTCTCACCCTTCGCCTATAGAACGGAGCCGTCCTGATGGAACGCCTCGTCGCCGTCGGGATCTCCGTCGCAGGTGGGGTGCTGTTGCTGTGGGTGATCCTGGTGATCGTTCTCCTCGTCGCTCGCCCACCCGGTTTGCGGGCCAAAGACCTCCTTCGTCTACTGCCCGACACCGTCGTACTGCTGCGACGGCTGGCCGCTGACCGAGAACTCCCCCGCGGTGTCCGCGTCCGGTTCGTGCTGCTTTTGGTCTACTTGGTGCTTCCCATCGACCTGATTCCCGACTTCATCCCTGTCCTCGGTTACGCCGACGACGCGATCATCGTGGTGTTGGCGCTGCGCTCGGTCGTCCGCCGTGCCGGCCAAGATGCGCTCCGGCGCCACTGGCCCGGCAGCGACGACGGTCTGGTCGCGGTGCGCCGCCTGGCGGGCATCGACGACCCCACCAAGCCGATGGGCCCATAGCTCGCGTCGGCTGCCTCGGACGCGCTGGTGCATGTCCGACCCTCATGCGAACATGTGTTCTATGCGCATCGAGCGGCGGGAACGGCGGGATCCGTCGATCCTGCATGCCGATCTCGACTCGTTCTATGCCTCGGTCGAGCAGCGGGACGACCCTTCGCTTCGCGGCCGTCCGGTTCTCGTCGGCGGCGGCGTCGTCCTCGCGGCGAGCTATGAGGCCAAGGCCCGCGGGGTGCGATCGCCGATGCCGGGCCACGAGGCGCGGGCACTCTGTCCCGACGCGATCGTCGTCCGGCCGCGGTTCGAGGCCTACATGGAGGCGAGTCGGGAGGTCTTCGACATCTTCCACGACACCACTCCGGTGGTCGAGGGGATCTCGGTCGACGAGGCCTTCCTCGACGTCGGGGGGCTCGGCCGGATCAGCGGTACGCCGCACGACGTCGCATCGACGATCCGACGCCGCGTCCGCGAGCAGGTCGGTCTCCCCATCACGGTCGGCGGAGCACGCAGCAAGTTCCTCGCCAAGGTCGCCAGCGCCGTCGGCAAGCCGGACGGCCTGCTCATCGTCGAGCCGGGAACCGAACTCGACTTCCTGCATCCGCTCCCGGTCCGTCGACTCTGGGGGGTCGGTCCGGTCACCGAGGCCAAGCTGCACGACGCAGGAGTCGAGACCGTCGGCCAGCTGGCCGCCCTCGGGGAGCGGTCGTTGCGCGGCATCGTCGGGTCGGGTGCCGGCCGGCACCTCTTCGCGCTGTCACTCGCCCAGGACCCGCGTCGGGTGGAGACCGGCAAACGACGCAGCTCGATCGGTTCACAACGCGCGCTCGGCCGACGCCCGAAGTCCGAGGCCGACCTCGAGGCGACCATCACCGCGATCGTCGAACGATTGGGCAAACGACTCCGAACGGCCGAACGGGTCTGTCGGACAATCGTTCTGCGGTTGCGCTTCGACGACTTCACCCGCGCCACCCGGTCCCGCACCCTGCTGGAGTCCACCGACCGCACCGACCTCATCATGGCGTCGGCGCGCGGCCTCCTCGCCGACGCGATGCCGATCATCCGCGAACGGGGATGCACCCTGGTCGGGTTGTCGCTGACGAACCTCGACGACCACGACAGCATCCAGCTGACCCTGCCGTTCGACACCGATCACGCCGGCGCCGGGAGCCGAGCGAGCGGGCCGACAGCAACTGGAGCAGAACTCGACGCGACGATGGATCTGCTGCGGGACCGGTTCGGCCGCGACTCGGTCACCCGCGCGGTGCTCATCGGACGCAACCACGGCGACGACGCACCGATGCTGCCCGACTAGCGCGAAAAGCGCGAAACGCTACTTATGCGCTCAAGCGTGACTGTGATGCCGGTGACCCCAACACTTCTGATGTGACCACCCGATGTGGTCGCCCTCACATCCGCTGCAGAATCGAGTAAGACAATGTTGGTAGCCCTCGGCCTCGGGATGGTCGCCACCTTCATGGTGCTGATCATCACCAAGCGGGCCACGCCCGTGGTGGCGCTGATCCTCGTGCCCGTCGCCTTCGGCCTCTTCGCCGGTGCCGGCCTCGGCATCAGCGACATGATCACCGACGGCATCAAAGACCTCGCACCCACCGCGGCGATGCTGTTCTTCGCGATCATCTTCTTCGGCATCATGATCGACGTCGGACTCTTCGATCCGGTGGTCCGGGCGGTCGTCCGCGCGGTGCACGACGACCCGGCACGCCTGGTGGTCGGAACCGCGGTGCTCGCCGGCGTCGTGTCGCTCGACGGCGATGGTTCCACGACCTTCATCATCACGACGGCCGCACTGCTGCCGCTGTACCTGAAGCTCGGCGTCAGCCCGGTCGTCCTCACGGTCGTCGCCGGACTCACCAACGGCACGATGAACATCCTGCCGTGGGGCGGTCCCACCGCCCGCGCCGCAAGTGCGCTGAACATCGACACCAACGACGTCTTCGTCCCGATGGTCCCCGCGCTGGTGGCGGCGCTGGTCGTCGTGCTGCTCTTCGCCTATCACCTCGGTGTGCTCGAACGCCGGCGAATCGGCAAGCTGGAGATCCGGGATTCGATCCTCGCTCCGAAGGAAGAGGTGCTGGTCGGCGCCGGTGGCGGAACCGGCCTGCCGCCGAAGGGTCGTCGGGCAAGCAGTTCGGGTTCGAGGGGAACGGGCCCGGGCGCCTACGACGACGCTCCCACCGGCGATCACGATCTCAGCCGCCCCGTGGCGGGCGCCGATGACGACGACCGCGACGCATCCTTCTCGGGCGTCCTCGACCCCAATCGGGAAACCCTGCGCCCCAAGCTCTTCTGGGTGAATGCCGGACTCACCGTGGCCCTGCTGGCCATCCTCGGTGCCGACATCGTCGCCATCCCGGTGCTGTTCATGATCTTCGCCGGCATCGCCCTGGCCATCAACTTCCCGCACATCAAGCAGCAGCAGGAGGCCATCACCCGGCACAGCTCGAGCATCGTGTCGGTGGTCGCCATGGTCCTCGCCGCCGCCGTCCTCACCGGCGTGTTCAACGGCACCGGGATGGTCGACGCCATCGCGCACTGGCTGGCCGATGGCATCCCCGACTGGATGGGCCCCCACATGGCCATCGTGATCGGCGTGCTCTCGATCCCGCTCACCTTCCTGATGAGCAACGACGCCTTCTACTACGGGGTGCTGCCGGTCCTGTCCGAGACCGCGACCCGCTACGGCATCGACCCCACCGAGATGGCGCGGGCATCGATCACCGGCCAGACCGTGCACATGCAGAGCCCGCTGGTCCCGGCGATCCTGCTGCTGGTCGCACTGGCCGGGGTCACCCTGGCCGACCACCACAAGAAGGTTCTGTGGCGCGCCACGGTCGTCTCGCTGGTGATGCTCGCCGTCGGCGTCCTGGTCGGGGCCATCCCGTTCTGATCCGGCATCGATGACCGCGATCCAGGAGCGCAGGTGTCGGACACCCTTCGTGACGGCCCTCCGCAAGCTCCGGGCCTCCTCAGGGAGCGGGGCCCGGATCGCCGCGTCGGCGTGCCTGCCCCACAGCGAGCATTAGGCTGACGTCATGCGTTTGCGGACGCAGGTGCTGCTCCTGCAGCTGGCGGTGATAGCGGTCAGCCTCGCGGTCGGGTTCGGTCTGGTCATCGCCGGAGCCGACGACCGGGTGCGCGACGAGTACGCGCAGCGCGCGCTCGCCATCGCGCAGTCGGTCGCCGCCGACGCCGAGGTCCGCAGCGAGGTCGCCGCCCATCCCGGTGACCGGGTGGACGCGGCGGACCTGGTCGACGGCCCGCTGCAGCGGCAGGCGGCGGCAGTACGAGCCCGGACCGGAGCCCTGTTCGTCGTCATCGGCAACGACCGCGGCATCCGTCTGGCACACCCCGAGGTGACGGAGCTCGCCAGGACGGTCTCCACCGACCCGTCGAAGGTGCTGTCCGGATCGAACGAGGTGAACACCGACCGGGGCACCCTCGGCGAGTCGGTCCGCGCGAAGGTCCCGGTCCTGAACGCCGACGGCGCAGTCGTCGGGTTCGTGAGCGTCGGTGTCTCCACCGAACGCCTGGGCTCCGAGACCCGCACCGACATCGTCGCGATCGCGCTCCTCGCGCTTACGGCACTGGGTATCGGCGCGGTGGGTTCGGTGCTGCTGGCCCGTCGTTGGCGCCGACTCACCCTGGGTTTGGAGCCCGACGAACTGGCCGAGCTCGTCCGGGAACAGGGGGCCGTGCTGCACTCGATGGCCGACGGGGTGCTCGCCGTCGACGCCGACGGCATCGTGCGCGTCGTCAACGACCGGGCGCGTGCGCTGCTCGACATCGACGCCCCGGTCGGCACCCCCGCCGGCGACCTCGGCCTGACCCCGCGGGTGGCGACGGTCCTGGCGACGCCGACCGACGAACCCCTCGCCGCCGGTGTCGGCGAACGGGTGGTCCTGGTGAGTTCCCATCGGGTGCGGGCCGACGGTCGCGACCTCGGCATGGTCCTGTCGGTGATCGATCGCACCGACGTCGAAGCACTCAGCCGCGAGGTGGATTCGATCAGGTCGATGAGCACCGCCCTTCGCGCACAGCGCCACGAAACCGCCAACCGGATGCACGTACTCGCCGGCCTACTCCGGCACGGGCACGCCGACGAAGCGCTCGCCTACCTGGACGAGGTCACCGGAACCGGACCGGGAGGGGCGCTCCTCGGTGGACTCGACAATGTGCGCGAACCACACCTCCACGCGTTTCTCGACGCGAAGGCGGCTCAGGCGCGCGAGCGCCGGGTGGTGCTGCGACTCGGCGACCAGACCTGGATTCAGGGCGTACTCACCGAACCCGTCGTCGTCACCACCGTGGTCGGCAACCTCGTCGACAACGGGATCGATGCCGCGTCCGGACCGGACGGTGCACAGCCCGGTGAGGTCGAGGTCGAGGTCATCGCCGACGGCGACACGGTCCTGGTCACCGTCGGGGATTCTGGACCCGGCATCGCTTTCGACGACCCCGACGACGTCTTCGCCGAGGGCGCCACGACCAAATCCGGCGCGCACGTACCCGGCGGCCGCGGTATGGGACTCGCCCTGGCCCGGCAGATCGCGCGCCGGGTCGGCGGCGACGTGTGGGTCGCCGATGCGGGGGGTCGCGGCTCCGCGGATGATGACGAACCGGGCGGGGCCGTGTTCGTCGCCCGCCTGCCCGGCGTGCTCGCGCCGACGGACGAGGCCGAAGACGACTCGTACAGCCAGACCGACGAACCGGGAGTGACCCCATGACCGAGGACCACGGCGTCCTGATCGTCGACGACGACTTCCGGGTCGCGGCGCTGCACTCCGCGATCGTCGACGCCGTCCGGGGCTTCACCGTGCGAGCCCGGGCGGGCAGCATCAGTGCGGCACGTCAAGCCATCGCCGAACATCCCGACATCGATCTCGCACTCCTCGACGTCTACCTGCCGGACGGTTCGGGCATCGAACTGGTCGCCGAACTCGACTGCGACTGCTTCATCGTCGGTGCCGAGACCGACGCCTCGGCGGTACGAAGCGCGATGCGTGCCGGTGCGCTCGCCTACCTGATCAAACCCTTCGACGACGCCGACCTCGCGCGTCGGTTGGCCGGCTACGCCCAGTACCGGCGGATGCTGGCGGGCGAGAACGTCGACCAGCACGCCGTCGACGCAGCGCTGTCGGCACTGCGGTTCGGCACCCGCGCCGCGGACCGGGCCGAGGGGGGCTCGCCGACCGAACAGCGCATCCTGGCGTTGTTCGCCGAGGGCGCTCCGCTGTTCGCCGACGATGTGTCGCGGGAGATCGGCATCGCGGCACCGACCGCGCGGCGGCACCTCGCGAACCTCGTGGCGGCCGGACGGTTGACGATGTCGCTGCAGTACGGCGCCACCGGCCGGCCCCGGCAGGAGTACCGGCTGCCCGGGGCGTGACAGCGGGATCGGTCGGCACGGGACGCGGGGACCGGCCCGAGGATTAGAGTGGTGATCCATGACGATGCATGTCGAGACCGGGAATCCGGATCTGATCACAGTGGATGTCCCGACCCATTGGTACAACCTCGCCGCCGAGCTCGACTCGCCGATCCCGCCGCACCTGCATCCGGGCACCAAGGAACCGGTCGGGCCGGACGATCTCGCCGCGTTGTTCCCGAGCGGCCTCATCGCGCAAGAGGTGTCCACCGAGCCCTACATCGAGATCCCCGAACCGGTGCGCGAGATCTACCGGATGTGGCGGCCGTCGCCGCTGATCCGCGCGCGTCGTTTCGAGGAGGCGCTCAACACCAGGGCGCGGATCTACGTGAAGTACGAGGGTGTCAGCCCGGTCGGCAGCCACAAGACGAATTCGGCTGTCGCGCAGGCGTACTACAACAGCCTCGACGGTGTCACCAAGCTGACGACGGAGACCGGAGCCGGTCAGTGGGGAAGCGCACTGGCGTTCGCGGGTGCGCAGTTCGGCATCGACGTCGAAGTGTGGCAGGTCCGTGCGTCGTACAGCTCGAAGCCCTACCGGGGGTTCCTCATCCGCACCTACGGCGGGACCATCCACCCCAGTCCGTCGGAGCTGACCGAGTCGGGTCGAGCGATGCTCGCCAAGGATCCGAACACCACGGGCAGCCTGGGCATGGCCGTCAGCGAGGCCGTCGAGGTCGCGGCCGCGAACCCCGACACCCGTTACGCGCTGGGCAGCGTGCTCAATCACGTGGTGCTGCACCAGAGTGTCATCGGGCAGGAGGCCGTCGACCAGCTCAACGCGGTGGAACCGGGTGGTGCCGACGTTGTGTTCGGTTGTGCCGGAGGCGGTTCGAACCTCGCGGGGTTGTCGTTCCCGTTCCTGCGGGAGAAGCTGCACGGCCGCTCGGACCCGCGCGTCATCGCCGCCGAGCCCGCCGCGTGCCCGTCGATCACGCAGGGGGAGTACCGCTACGACCACGGTGACGTCGCCGGACTCACCCCGTTGCTCAAGATGCACACGCTCGGTATGGATTTCGTGCCCGACCCGATCCACGCCGGTGGTCTGCGCTATCACGGCATGGCGCCGGCGCTGAGCCACACGGTGGAGCTCGGTCTGGTGCAGGGTGTCGCCATCTCCCAGCACGACGCGTTCTCCGCGGGCGTGCAGTTCGCCCGGACCCAGGGCATCGTCCCGGCTCCCGAGTCGACGCATGCGATCGCGGCCTGCGCCTCGCACGTCGCCGACAGCGACAAGGACGAGGTCGTCGTGATCGGACTGTCGGGCCACGGGCAACTCGATCTGCCCGCGTATGCCGAGTTCCTCGAGGGCAACTTCTGACTCGACCCGGAACCGTGATCCCGGCGATGCGGACGGTCGGCATCGACCTGTCCGCATCGCCAGCGAAAACTGCTGTCGCATGCGTCGATTGGGATGCCGACAAGGCCGTGCTCACCGATCTCGTCGTGGGCGCGGACGACACCGCCGTCCGGCGCCTCGTCGAGGGGTCGACCCGCATCGGGATCGATTCGCCCTTCGGCTGGCCCGACGAGTTCGTCGACTTCGTCGTCGCGCATCATCGCAACGACTTGTCGAAGGGGCGAGAACTCGACGACATCGCCCGTCGACGACCACTTGCATTACGTCGCACCGATCTGCGGATCGTCGACGCCGGTGTCGGTCGCCCGCTCAGCGTGTCGGCAGACCAGATCGCGCACGTCGCGTTCCGATGCGCCGGCCTGCTCGCGGACCTGGGAGTCGACGACCGCGTCGACGGGTGGGCGGTCGAGGCGTACCCCGCTGGGGCACTCAAACGATGGGGACTGACCTCGCGCGGATACAAACGGGCCGCCAACGTTTCGGTGCTCGCCGGACTCGTCGTGGCATTCGAAGAAGCTGCGCCATGGTTGGATCTCGGCGATCATGCCGAGACCATGGCCCGTGACGACGACGCGTTCGACGCCGTGATCACCGCACTGATCGCGCGTGCCGCCGAGCTCGGCCGGACCATCTTGCCCGATGCCACCGACCGGCCGGTCGCCGCGCGGGAGGGTTGGATCCACGTACCCACCGCCGAACTGGCGGAACTGATCTGAGTCGTGGTCTCGATCAGTCCAGCGACAACCGCATGAGCACGCGTGGGAATCCGGCGAGGACGGACGAGGTGTCGGCCGCCTTGGTGAAACCGGCCTTCTCGAACAGGCCGCGGGTCCCGACGTAGGCCATCGTCAGATCGACCTTGGCGCCCTGATTGTCGACGGGGTAACCCTCGATCGCCGGCGCGCCGTTCGACCGCGCATAGTCGACGGCCCCGGCCAGCAGTGCGTGCGAGATCCCCTGCTTGCGATGACCGGGGCGGACACGGATGCACCACACCGACCACACCGGCAGGTCGTCCACGTGCGGGATCTTCCGGTTGCGTGCGAAGGTCGTGTCCGCGCGCGGCGAGACGGCTGCCCAGCCGACGACCTCGCCAGCGTCGTCGTAGGTGAGGACCCCCAGCGGAATGCCGCTGTCGCACAGCTCTTTCACGAACTCCCCGCGCTGCTCGCGGACCAGCTCCTGGTTCTGCTTGCTCGGGATGCGGTAGCTCAGGCACCAGCAGACGTTCGACGTCGGCTCCTTCGGACCGACCATCGTGGCGATGTCGTCGAAGATCGTCGCGGGCCGGACCTCGATGGGCATGCGTCCCATCGTCGTCGGCTCGGTCCGGGACGGCAAGGGGGTTGTGGTCAGTCCGCCAGTCCGGACCCGAAGACGGTCCGGTACCAGATCGCGGTGAGGATCTCGATGGCCGTGTCGTCGTCGGGTACGGGCCCGGCGGCGTCACCGCGGACCGCAAGCCAGGTCCAACAGGTGGATTCGAGGGTTGCGACCAGTGCGGACGCCAGCGGTTCGAGCGGCAGGCCGATGGAGTACCCAGCCCGCTCGGCACTGTGCAGACCCGACAGCACCTGCTTCACACCGGATACCCGGTTGGCCAGCCAGCGGTTGCGGAAATCGTCGTCGGTCATCGATATCTGGAACAGGCCGATGATCTCGGGCAGGTACTTCTTGTACGTCGTCCAATACGCGGTCACGGCCGCGCGGACGCTCGCCTCCGGCTCGGAGTGCCGGGTCGCGAGCGACTGCTCCACCACTTCGTCCGAGAACTGATCCAGCAGGGCTTCGAGCAGCCGGTCCTTGCTGTCGTAGTAGTTGTAGAACGAACCCGTCGAGCGGCCGGCAGCGGCCGAGATGTCCGAGATCTTGGTGTTCAGGTAGCCCTTTTCGGCGAACGTCCGGCGCGCGGCGTCGAGAAACGCGGCCTCGGTCTGGCGTCCTTTGTTCGTCGGCGGCACCGTGAGCTCCTTCCGCGGACCGATTCCTCATCGAACCACGTGGACGGTCGAAGACCGCACTCGGATCGATCGGAAGTGTGACCCTTGTCATCTTCTGAACCTGAATCTAGCATCAGAAAAACGCAGAGACAGGAGTTGGGCATGGAATCGTTCGTCCAGCACCGCAAGGGGCGCACGCCTCGGCAGGTGCACCGAGATGTCGCCGATCTGAAAGACGATGAACTCGGACGCTACGGTTTCACCGGCCGCACGGCACATCTGTATCGACGCAATGACCCGACGCAGTTCCGGGCGGTGGGCACCCACACCGGCGTCGATCGAATCGTCACCGACCTCGCGCCCACCGACCAGAACGACCCCGCGGGCGAGCCGCTGCTGATGTTCCATAACGAGGACTGCCGGATTTCTTTGAGTCGTCGGAAAGGGGCCGCTCCGTTCTGGTTTCGCCCGGTCGACGGCGACGAACTCGTCTTCGTCCACGAGGGCACCGGGTATTTCGAGACCGAGTTCGGTCGATTGCCCTACCGGCCCGGCGATTACGTATATCTCCCCAAGGGGTGCACCTATCGTCAGGTGCCCGACGGTGCGTCGTTGCTGCTCGTCATCGAGGCGGTCGACGAGTTCCGGGTGCCCGAGCCGGGCGTGCTGGGCAGGTTCTTCCCCTTCGACTCCTCGCTCGTCGTCGTTCCCGAGGCGGAGGCGTTCGACGGTGACGGCCGAGACGAGTACGAGGTGCGGTTCCGGCAGCGAGAGGGGCAGACATCGCTGTTCTACCCGTTCCACCCGCTCGACGTAGAGGGCTGGCGTGGAGACAATTTCCCGTTCACGTTCAACATCGAGGACTACGACGTCATCACCTCCGAGACGGTGCATCTGCCGCCCACGGTGCATCTGTTCATGCAGGCGACCGGGGTGTACGTGATGAACTTCCTGCCGCGCCCCGCCGAGGCGCGCAGAGGTGCCGAACGGCTGCCGTGGTACCACCGGAACACCGACTTCGACGAGATCGCGTTCTTCCACGGCGGCAGCATGTTCGGAGTCGGCATGCCGCCGGGCCTGATCTCCCACGCACCCCAGGGGATGCATCACGGCATCCCGGAGCGGGCGCGAGAGCGTTCCCGGCGCAAGTTCGACGAGTTCGACCGCGTGGAATGGCAGGTGATCTCGATCGACACTCGTCGACGGCTCATCGCCGCACCCGCACTACTCGAACCCGGGGTCGCGGACTCCGCACAGGCCGACGCCGGGTCACGAGTATGAGCGACCGGGGGGACGTGCCCCGTCACGACTACGACCGCATTCCCTATCTCGTCGTCTTCGACGATCTCTCGACATACCAGGACACCTACGGCGGGGTCACCGAGAGTGTGGTGCTCGAAAGCTATCTGCTTCGCCCCCGTGGCGTGCCGTCGAAGAACGTCATCGTCTTCATGCACCCGATCGGGGGCGGCGCCTACTTGCCGATGACCAATGCCCTCGCCCGCGCCGGCCACCATGTCATCTACTGCAACAGCCGGTATCGCGGCGTCGACAGTGCGTTGATCATGGAGAAGGTGGTGCAGGATCTCGGTGCGTGCGTAAAGGATGCGCGCGAACGCCTCGGTTACGAGAAGGTCATCCTGGCCGGGTGGAGCGGCGGCGGCGCCCTGTCGCTGTACTACCAGCAGCAGGCACAGCACGCCACGGTCACCGCGACCCCCGCCTGTGAGCCGCCGGACCTGACCGCCCTCGACCTCCCCGCCGCGGACGGCATGATGCTGCTTGCGGCGCACGTCTCGCGGCACGGGACCCTGACCGAGTGGATGGACCCGTCGATCCTCGACGAGTCGGATCCCGACAACCGCGATCCGGAGCTGGACCTCTACAACGCTTCGAACCCGAACCAGCCGCCGTACTCGGCGGAGTTCCTCGACCGTTACCGCGCGGCGCAGATCGACCGCAACCGGCGGATCACCGCCTGGGTGAAAGAGCGACTCGTCGATCTGCGCGGGCGTGGCGAACCGCTGATGGAGCGCGGTTTCATCGTGCACGGAACGATGGCCGATCCGCGCTGGCTCGACCTGACCGTCGACCCCAGCGATCGCAAGCTCGGTTGCTATCTGGGTGATCCGCGGATCGTGAACATGGGCCCGGTCGGGCTCGCCCGGTTCACCACCCTCCGAAGCTGGTTGTCGCAGTGGAGCTTCGACGACGCCAACGGCGACGGTCCCCGGTGTGCGGCCGATCTCGCGGTCCCGACACTGGTCATCGGCAACTCCGCCGACAACGCGTGCACGCCCAGTCACACGCTCCGCCTCTTCGACGCGGTCGGTCATCCCGACAAGACCCTGCACACCATCGTCGGTGCGACGCACTACTACTCGGGCCGAGACCAGATCCCACGCCTGAGTCAAGCGGTCGGGACCATCACCGAGTGGCTGGCCGAGCGGGGGTGGGCCAACTGACGGCCTGGGTTCGCTGAAAACCGCCCGGTGGAAAGTGCTCGGGGACGTAGCGTTCGGTGTCCATTTCTGGTGGGCGGTTATCAGCTGGGCTTTCTCCAGGCAGGCGACCGGCTGCGGTGGTACCCGTGAGCGATGATCTCGGCAATGTCCGCATAGGTGTTGGCCCAATCACCGAAAATCTGCGCATAGGTGACTCGCAACGGAAAGTAACCGCGTGAGATCAGCTTTCGGTCTCGAGTGCGATCCTCCTCGTACTTCTCGATCCCGGTGTGGTGTTCGACGCTGTCCAGCTCGAGCGCGAGCCGTTCTCCGACCAGCAGATCGACCCACCCGACACCGGATACGTGGTGCTGGACCGTGACTCGCAACCCGGCGCTCCGGAGACGTAGGCGGGCTGCTGTCTCGGTTCCGGACGCGGCGAGTTGGTGAGTCTTCTCGATGGCACGCTTGATGAACATCGGCGCGTCATCGAACTCGGTGCGGAGTCGTGCGGGCGTGATCTTGCCGGTGTTGAGTGCGGAGTCGCACAGGATGACGAATCCCTCGACGTCGAAGCACCGGGCGGCGTACTGCAATGCTGTCGCGACATCGTCGACGGCGCCGTTGGCCGGGGTCGGCCGGCCGTACCGTCGGCACCTGTCGTGGGATCGGCGTCGCTCGTGGCGCGTCACGCGCGAGTGCACTTGTTCGGGATGTTCAGGTATCCAGAGTCCGTGGCGTCGTAGCGCGGTCGCACAGGAGACAACGCCATGATCGGCGACTGCCCCGACCACTTCTGGATCGGCGGCCTCGGTCCGGTACCACCCGTGGCGTATCGACGAGAGCGTGCCGGAACGGCACGCTTCCCGGATCGATGCGGCGGTCTCGCCGGCGGCCAGGAGTTGATGGGTGGCGACGACGCCGCCGAACCGCTCGGTGAGCTCGTCGAAGGTCATGCGGGACAGTGTCTATCGTGGCGGTGGGCAGAACCCGGCGTCCGAGACGTCTGTGGATTACTACGTCAGCAGTGTGAAAACCGCCCGTGGAAAACGGACAGCCGGCAGACCGTCGTCGGGTCAGCTCCACCGGGCGGTCTTCAGACGACGGTCATTCCAACTGCTTCTTCTGCACCTTGCCTATGGCATTGCGCGGGAGGGACTCGACGAACCGGATCTCGCGCGGCCGCTTGTGATTCGACAGCTCGCCGGCGACGAATTCGATGAGCTCGGTGTCGGCGACCTGGTCGCCGACGACGTAGGCGACGATGCGTTGGCCCAGGTAGTCGTCGGGGACGCCGATCACCGCCACCTCGCGGACCGCCGGGTGGGCGAGCAGGACGGTCTCGATTTCACCGGCCCCGATGCGGAACCCGCCGGACTTGATGAGGTCGGTGGCTCGTCGGCCGACGATGCGGTGCATCCCGTCTCCGTCGATGACCGCGACGTCACCGGTCGCGAAAAAGCCGTCCGGAAGCCAGGATTCGGCAGTCGCTTCCGGACGATTCAGATACCCGGACGCCATCATCGGGCCGCGGACGTGGAGATCGCCCACGCTCTCGCCGTCGTGGGGTAGCGGCTCGCCGTTTTCCACCAGCCTTGTCTCCACGTGGGCGAGCGGGAGACCCACCCATCCGGGCCGGCGCTGTCCGTCGACGCGCGTGCTGACGGTGATCAGTGTTTCGGTCATGCCGTAGCGCTCGACGATCTCGTGGCCGGTGAGCTCGTGGATCCGCTCGAAGACCGGCACGGGAAGCGGGGCGCTGCCCGACACCAGGACTCGCGCCGACGACAGCGTCTGTGCCGCAGCCGGGTCGGCGGCGACGCGGTTCCACACCGTCGGGACGCCGAAGAACATGGTCGCGCCGGATCCGGCGGCACCGGCGTAGGTGTCCGCGGTCGGGGTGACGGTGTGGATCAGTCGCCCGCCCCGTCGCAGGGGACCCAGGACCCCCAGGATCAACCCGTGGACATGGAACAGCGGAAGGCCATGCGCCAGAGTGTCGTCGGCGGTCCACAGCCACGCATCGGCGAGTGCGTCGAGACCCTCGGCGATGCTCTGCCTGGTGATCGGAACACCTTTGGGGAGGCCGGTCGTGCCGGAGGTATAGAGGATCAGTGCGGTCGAATCGGCGTGCGGTTCCGGGTGACGGTGCCACGATTTCGCGTAGCGGCGGACCGGTATGACAGGAATGGTGGGTTCGGCGGGGGCCTGTCCGAGCCACGCCTGTGCCCCCGAGTCCGCGAGGATGTGCTCGAACTCGCGCGGCCCGGAGTCGGGCGGAACGGGGACGACCGGCACCCCGGCGATCAGCGCGCCCACCACCGCCAGCACCGTCTCCACCGTCGGCGTGGCCAGTACCGCGACGGTTCGGGCACCGGCGATCCGTTCGGCGACCGCCGTCGCGGCCCCGACGAGGTCCTCGCGCGACAGCTTGTCGTCGCCGACACGGATCACGGCGGGATCGTCCGGTGCGGTGGGGGTCAGGGTGGGCAGCAGCACGTGTTCACTGTGCCACGACGGGTCCATCCCGCCCGTCACCTGCGCAGATCGCCGAGGTCACACGGCGTGCGCCCCGCACGCCGACCGCCGTCGGCGGTGGGACACCCCAACCCGCACTCCTGAGCGCATGCCCTCGGCGCCGATGGCATGATCTCGTGACACGCAGCGACCGATCGGGGGCAACGATGTCTGAGCGCTTTCACCTGAGCACCGTGCGCCTACGAGACCCGGCCGAACCGGGCCGGACGGCCAGCACGCTCGAGCTCTTCTTCGATCTGGTCTTCGTGGTCGCGGTCAGCATCGCAGCCGTCCAGCTCCATCACGCACTCACCGAGAACCACATCGTCGACGGGGTCGTGTCGTACGCCTTCATCTTCTTCGCCATCTGGTGGGCGTGGATGAACTTCACCTGGTTCGCGACATCGTTCGGCACCGACGACTGGCTCTACCGGGTGCTCACCTTCGTCCAGATGGCGGGTGTGCTGGTGCTGGCCGCCGGGATCGAGCCCGCCTTCGTCGACCACGAGTTCACCCTGGTCGTGTTCGGCTACGTGGTCATGCGCGTCGCGATGGTCGCCCAGTGGTTGCGCGCTTCGGGCTCTGCCGGAGACCGCCGCCGGACGACCCGGCTCTACGCCGCCGGGATCGCCGTCGTCCAGATCCTGTGGCTGCTATGGCTCCTCGTACCGTCGGGAGCAGCCGCAACCATCGGGTTCGTGGTGCTCGTCGGTGCCGAGCTCGCGGTGCCGGTGATCGCCGAGAAGCAGGGGAACACTCCGTGGCATCCGCATCACATCACCGAACGGTACGGACTGTTCACGCTGATCCTGCTCGGCGAGAGCCTGTTGGCGTCGTCGAACGCCATCATCGAGGCCCTGCACAACGAACAGGAGCTCGCCCCGCTGATCTCGATCGCGATCCTCACGTTCATCGCGACCGCCGCGCTGTGGTGGATCTACTTCTGGCCGCCGCACCACCGGGCCATCGGGTCGCTCGCCGACTCCCTTCGATACGGATACGTCCACTACTTCGTCTTCGCCGCCGCTGGTGCCTTCTCGGCCGGTATCGAGGTCGAGATCGACGTCCTGACCCACCACAGCGAGCTGACGGAAACCCAGGCGTCGTTCACGGTCACGATCCCCATTGCCGTCTTCATCTTGGGCATCTGGTGGATTGCTCTGCGCGCCAACGCCGATCGCGTGGTGAACACCGTGGTACCGGTCGGTGCGCTCCTGGTCCTGCTCGACCCGGTCATCCCGGTTCCGTTCGCCTTGACCGCCGTCTTCCTCGTCGCGATCGTCGTCGTCCTGGTCCTTCGACCACCACTCACCACAACCGGTGACCCGCACGTGTGACTACCGCATCGCCGCCCTGATGCCGGTGAGCAGCCAGCTGCGTAATCGCGGGGTGCTCCAGTTCCGTTCGACGGTGAAGTAGCGATGGGTCGCCGGGCCGGTGAGATAGCTCAGGATGTCGGCGAATTCGTCGACCCGGGTGTCGGAGATCAGGCCCCGGTGGACGAACCAGTGGCAGCCGGTGTGCACGTCGTCGAGCCGGCGGAGCTCAGACCGCTCGAGCTGTTCGCCGATGGCCGGGTCGGTGTCGGCCGCCAGCGTCGCGGCATGCCATAGATCGGCGATCCGGCTGTTCGCGGCGACGACGTGGTCGACGTAACGCCCGATGGCGCGATCGGTGTCGGTGTCGTTCATGATCGCGATGAACTCGGGTCGCTCGAGCAGCGAGACGAACTTCTCGTCACCGGTGAAGGCGCGTTCGAGGACGGCCGTCATGAGGGACGCTTTCGACCCCGCCTGATGCACGGTGCCGACGGACACCCCGGCCTGCTGCGCGATCTGCTGCACGGTGGTCCGCGAATATCCCTGCTGGACGAACAGCGCCTGGGCGGCGTCGAGGATGCGTGTCCGCGTCTGCGCGGCGCTGATCGCGCGCTTACGCGGTGTGTAGGGGCGTCTGCTCACGCCGGCCTCCGGTCGGGTCGGACTCCAACGACAACGATAGTAGTGGCGTTGCTGGGTTTCACCCAAAGGTCGATCACGGTCCCCGAATTCACTTAGCCCGCTGAAGTGCAAAGATGGGACCGATCGCGCGAGAGCGCTCATCCGTCGTCCAATTTGGTTAGAGTCGAGCTCTATCCAAATGGAGGATCGATGTCGACCATTCTGTTGTGCGCCACGCCGCTGGCCGGACACGTCGGTCCGCTAACCGCTGTCGGACGTGTGCTCGCGGATCGGGGTCACGAGGTGATCATGCTGACCGGCTCGCGTTTCGCCGACCGGGTTGGCGACGCCGGGCTGACCGTCGAATCGCTGACCGGAGTCGCCGATCTGGACGAACGTGACCCCGACAGCTTCACCCCCGACCGGCATCGGTACCGCGGACTGGCGCTCTCGCGCTATCAGGTCGAGCGGACGTTCATCGCGCCGCTGCCGGAGCAGGCGACGGCGGTGACATCGGTCCTCGGCCGCCGGAGTGTCGACGTGATCGTGTGCGACGGAACCTTCGCCGGGATCATCCCCCTGTTGTCCCGGCCCTCGGGCCGGCGGCCTCCGGTGATCGGTGTCGGCACCATGCCGCTCGCTCAGTCCAGTCCCGACGTCGCCCCCTTCAACAGCGGCTTGCCGCCGATGTCCGGTCCACTGGGTCGGCTTCGTAACCGGTTGGCTCACATGGCAGTACGACGGGTGTTGTTCGCGTCCACGCAGTCCTCGGCGCGTGACCTGGTCCGACGGGCCGGGGGCTCGCTTGATCATTTCGTCCTCGACCTGTCCAGGGCGTTCGACCGTTTCGTCCAGTTGGGCCCGGCCGAATTCGAGTATTCGCGATCAGATCTCGCGCCGAACACGGTGTTCGCGGGGCCGGTGTTCCCTGGCGGTGCTGTTCCCCCGCCGCCGTGGTGGTCGGAGATGGTCGACGACGACCGCCCGATCGTCCACGTCACCCAGGGCACGCTCGACAACGACGACTTCTCCCAACTGATCGAACCCGCCGTCGCCGGGCTGGCCGAGATGGACGTCCAGGTCGTCGTGACAACCGGCGGTGCGGACCCGGATCCCGTGCCGCGGAACGACAACACGCGGGTCGCGCGGTTCCTCGACTACGAGGCACTGTTGCCGCGCACATCGGTGCTGATCACCAACGGCGGCTACGGCGGAGTGCTGCAGGCACTGCGCCACGGCGTGCCCGTCGTCGTCGCACCAGGGGGTGAGGACAAGCCCGAAGTCGCGGCTCGGGTGGCGTACTTCGGGGTCGGCGCAGATCTGGGGACCCGGCGACCCGCTCCTGCGGACCTCGCCGCGACGGTACGCCGCATCCTGGCCGACGACGACGTTGCCGTTCGGTGCCGGCAGATGGCGCATGCGATCGCCGGTTACGACTCGACCCAGACGATCGTGACCGAAGTCGATCGGGCGGTTCGTCGATCGACCCGCTCATCCTGACCCGCCGCGCGGTCTGTGTCATCCGGATAGCCGAATGTCGGCGCACCTGCCGACGACAACCGAGAAAGAGAGCCCGACATGAGTGATGCACGAGCAGTCATCGACGCGCACATCGATGCCTTCAACGACCGCGCACCGGAGAACGAACCATGGTCCGCCGATGCGGAATTGGTCTCGCCGGGTGGGGTGTTCACGGGACGGGAGGGCGTACTGGGTTTCCTGTCCGTCTTCCAGGGCGCCTTCTCCGACGGTCGCCTCACCGTCGGTTCGTATGTCGTCGACGGCGACAACGCCTCGGTGGAGGGCACGTTCGACGGTGTCCACGACGGAGTGTTGCAGAGTCCGTCGGGTCCGGTCGAACCCACCGGACGGCCTGTCTCGTTCCGATGGAGTGCGACCTACCGGATCGACGGCTCGGAGCTGATGTCCGAGCACCTGTACTTCGATCAGCTCGACTTCCTCGGACAACTGGGCGTGCTACCCGGATGAGTCGTGCTCGGCGCCGGTTGACCAGGGTCTTCGCGGCCGCGCTCGTCGCCGGTCCGATCGTCTCGGGTACGCAGGGAATCGTCTTGGCGGCACCGGTATCCGCGTCGGCGTCGGTGATCAGCAGTGTGGCGGTCGGGCCGCAGCGGCACGATCTGGTGATCCGTTCGGCTGCGATGGGCCGGAACGTGCCGGTGAGCGTGTTGCACCCGGCGCACTCCCGGTCGCGCGGGACGCTGTATCTCCTCGACGGGGGCGGCCACAAGACGGCGATCAGCGACTGGATTCGGGAAGCCCGCGCGGACAGGTATTTTCGTGACAAGGACGTCAATGCGGTGCTGCCCGGCGGCCAGGGGGCGTTCTACACGAACTGGCAGCACGACGACGCGACGTTCGGGCGTCCGCAGTGGGAGACGTTCCTGACCGTCGAACTGCCGTCGCTGATCGACGGCCGGTTCCACGGCAACGGGCGGAACGCGATCGCGGGCCTGTCCATGGGCGGCCAGGCCGCGTTCACACTCGCGACGCGCCGGCCGGGCCTGTACACGGGCGTCGGTTCCATCAGCGGTTGCCCGTTCACGACCGGCCCGGTGCACGAAGGGCAGATCCGAGCCGCGATCATCCGGGACGGTGGGGATCCCACCAATATGTGGGGTCCGTGGAACGCGCCGGGATGGGCCGACCACGACCCGGGTCGCCGCCTGCCGGCCCTCGTCGGGAAGCGCGTCTTCATCGCGTCCGGGACCGGCGCGCCCGGCCCCCTCGATCAACGCACCCGGCTCGACCCGGGCCGGCACCGTGGGGAGAAGATCGCGACGGGAGCGGTACTCGAGAACTCGGTCAACGCGTGCTCGAACGAGTTCGCCCGCCGGATGAGGTCCGAGGGGCTGCAGCCGGTCGTCCATTTCCGTGCGATCGGAACGCACGCATGGCCCTACTGGGCCGACGATCTGCCCGTGATGTTCGCCGCACTCGCACCCGGTCTCTGACAGCCCACGAGTGACTTCGCGCCATTCCGGGTACACCGCCCGTATGGCTGACAACGATCCCGCCCGCAAACCGTTCAACCCGCAGAACCCCGACCCGTCCAGCACGGCGGGACTCGAGCCCGGCGGCGGAGTGGCGCCCGGTGACACACCGCCGGCGGAATCCGCGGTCGGTGGAGAGGAGCACGAACCGCCGCAACGCAGGCGTGCCGGCGGCGTGATCGTCATCGCCGTCGCGGCGATCATCTTTCTCATCGTCGCGCTCGGTCTGATCGGCCGCGCCGTGGGGCTCTTCTAGGGTTCAGCGCCGTCACCCGGCGTCGACGGGCAGCGGACGCGCCGCCAGCGGATCGCCAGCGCGATCTCACCGATGCCGACGACGAAGAGCACGGGTTGTAGGAAGAAGAACACCTGCAGCAGCGCGATCTGGATGATGATCCAGACCATCAGCGACGACCCGGCAAGCAGGCCGCCGATTATGCCCAACCGCGCGGGCACGGACGGGACGGCGGCGACCACGGCAGCCACCAGGTGGGGTAACGCGACTACGGCGATCAGTGCGACACCGGGAGCGGTCCAGGTCTCGAACGGCGTGTGGGTGAGCCACTCCCGCGGCATCGACCACTGATCGGTCATGAGAGCCGAGCCGCCGGCGAGTGCCGACAACGACACGAACAGCTCCATCCCGGCGAGCGTCCACGCCGTGCCGGTCCGTCGGTTCCCGATCCCCCGTTCGTCGAGGGAGTCGGCAGGCGCGGTCATGGTCGGAAGTCTGCACCGTCCGAGAGCCTCTGTCGTGAGGCAAAGGACACCAACTGAGCCGCACGTCGGCCACGGCGGCGGTGTCAGGGGCGCACCCAGCCGTCGGCGATGAGCTCGACCAGCAACTGGGCCTTGTTCCCGATCGGCCGGCCGGCTTCCTCGTAGCGTCGGGCGACACGCCGATAGTGCTCGCGCACCGTGCTCTCGGCGATCTCGTGGACACGCGACGTCTGACGCAGCGTCGCACCCAATGTGTAGGTCTGGAGGATCTCCAGCTCCCGCTGGGTGATGCGTACCCGGTTCGCAAGTGTGGGTGCGGACGGCGGGGTCGGCGGCCCCACCGCAGTCTCGAGCGCCCGCTGCAGCTCGTCCTCGGCGGCCGGGGCCCGCGGTGAGACACGGATGTGATCGAAGCCCGCGACCCCGTTGCCCACGAAGATCACCTTGACGGTGCGCAGCGATGCCACCCGCCGGACGAACCCGAGCATCGCGGCCGACCGCACCAGAATCGCGCTCGGGTTCCGTAGGGCAGCGAGCTGGGCGGGTTCGACGACCGTCGCGTCGTAGCCGGCGCTCTCCACGAGAGCGGCCAGGGCGGCGTCGAAGATGTCGTGCTCGGCAACGACGGCCGTGATTCGCCGCTCCGGACTCGGCGCGGCAGTGGGCCCGGTGCCGGGGGTCGCCGACCGGGGGGCGTCGTTGAGGGGTACGGACACGTGCCGGGATCTCCTGTCGACTTCGATTCGGCCGGGAGCTGTGAGCCGAACAAACGGCGGGACTCTCTCGGATGATCGACATGGCTCGCGATCGGGCATCGAGAATTTATTTCACGAACGCCAACTTCTTCAGCCTTACGAACGTGAGACGATTTGTCAGCGGTATCTCGAACCCGATGTGGTGATTGCAGGGTAAATAACCACCCTCTCGTCCGATCGGATGCGTGATCGCGCACACCGCGGACATATCGGGCATGATCATGCCTGTGCCGACCGACATGCGGGTCCTTGTCGCCTCCCCGCTGGGACACGTGGTCGCGATGCCGCTGACCGAGGCGCTCGACCAGGCCACGGTCACCGTTGCCACCGGCCGCGACGAGTTCGTCCAGTGCATCGCCGGCAACGTGCGATTCGACGTCGTGGTGGCGGATCTGATCTGGAACCGACCTGACCTGGAATTGACCTTCGACGGACTCGACGTCATCGACACCCTCGACCACCATGACCGGCACGCGCCGGTTGTCCTGGCGACCCAGGGACACGGGCTGGAACAGGACCATCTCGACGAGGCGCGGTTGCGCGACGAGGTCGCGGGGGTCATCGCCAAATCGGACGGTTTCGCGACGCTGGTCGGTGTTGTGCGCTCGGTGGCGCTCGGCCAGGCCCTGCCCAGGGCCGCGTCGGCGCGCCGTCCACCGCTCTACGAGTTGTTCGATGGTCGGCGCGGCCATACCGCGGGCCGTCTCGCGGGGGCGATTGCGTCGGGCAGCGCCTCGGACAACGCCTCATTGGCCCGCGCCGCCAAGGTGTCGCCGAACACCGCGAACAAGGTGACGAGCCACTACCTCGGGCCCATCATCGTCGAGCGCGGTGAGCACGACGCATCGCTGCCGGTGACCCAGGCCGCCGTCTACCGGTGGTGCGGTCTACACGCGCGATACCTGATCAGCTGGTGCCGACGCCACGGGCACTCCGACGTCCTCGGATCGATGCCCACGTGATCAGTTCGGTTGATCAGTTCGCGTGAACCCCGACGGTCCGGTCTCGCGGTGTCGGCGTCGCGGATTCCGGCACGGTGATCCCGCTCCGCTCGCCGAACCACCGCAGGATCTCGACACCGGCGAGGGCCCCGGTGTCGGCGGTGATCGTGAGCCCGGGCGCCGACCAGCCGAGCGATTCCAGCTCACCGTGCCGCGGGCGGATCGCGTGATCGGCGGCGAGCAACAGGTCGGTGTCGAGCCAGCCGTCGCCGGCCGCGCAGAGCACTGCCGAGTCGTCGAGGGTGCCGTCAGCGACGAGCCGTCGCCGGACTTCGGCGATAGCTGCCGACTTCGTCACCGGCTGCGGGGTCGCATAGATCTTGCGACCCTGCTGGGATGCAGTCCAGCCCCGTGCGTCGCACCACTGCTGCCATTGTTCGAGGAACTCCGGCGGTTGGACCGCGGGGTCGACGACCAGGTAACAGAAGAGGTCGTCGGCGGTCCGCAGAGCGGTGACCCAGGAGTCGTCGATGCGTGTTCGGAGTTCGTCGCGGACCTCGTCGAGGGTGGCGCCCGCGCGGGTCACCTCGCGGTCGATGTGCGCACGCCATTCCGGATCGTCGGCGCCGTCGACGAGGATCCGGCCACCGTTGCTGACCACGGCGTGGCGAAATGGGCTGCCCGGCAGCTCGATCCGGGCAAACTGTGCCGGGGTGCGAGTGGTCGTCGGTACGACGACGACCTCACGTGCCAGACGGGTCATCAGTTCGACGGCGGTCGTGGTCATGTACGACAGCGGCGCGTCGCGGTAGATCTCGACGCACACGGTCTCCAGGGCCGCGAACTGCTCGTCGCCCATGGCGGCGCGTGAGTAGATCATGGTCCGGTCGAGATCGGTGGCGACCAGCGCGTTCACGAGTCCTCCTTGATGAGCCCGACACACGAGTACGCGAGATCGGGCGAGACCTCCACGGGCACATCTCGTTCGGCGGCGAGCAACCGGATGTGGCGATGTTCGGGCAGATCGTCGGCGCGCACCAGGATGCGCCACGGTACGCGACGCAGCAGCACCCGCGTCGTCTCGCCGACGCCGGGCTTGACCAGGTTGATCGACGACAGGCCGTACTCGGTCTGGATCTGCTCCACGGAACGCCAGCCGGACCAGTCGGGCCGGCGTGACTCCGGCGTCATCGCCGACACCGTCGCCCGAACTCGGTCGGCGACTGCATCGAACTCGGCGCTGACGGTGTCCAGGAACAGTCCCGAAACATCGAAGTCGGCGAGATGGCGGTAGAACTTCGCTCCGTGGAACTCGCCCGGACCGATGTGGTCGGCATTCAGGACGGTGCGCGAGACCAGTCCGGAGACAGTGGAATTCAGGCAGGCGGAGGCGATGAGGAAGTCGTCCCTGGTCCCGAACAGGGTCGTGCAGGAGCCGGGGTCGGCCAGCACCGCGAGTTCGTCGTGCAATTGCGGCCGCCCGGCGCGCGCGTACCCGTCGACAGCGGCGGTGAGTTCGCGCTGGATGGCGCCCTTGCCGGTCCAGCCGTCGACGAAGACGACCGACTCGGCCGGGTGCCGCGCCACGATGTGATCGAGTGCGACGGTGTCGATCCCGCGGGCGCGCACGATCGAGATCGTGTAGTGCTGGGGTTCGATGCCGTGGACGGCCGCCATCCACCGTCGGATCAGGATGCCGACCGGGGTGCCGGCCCGCGCCAGCGACACCAGCGTCGGCGTGGAATGCCGCTCGGCCAGAATGAGTTCGGACACCACCCCGACGGCTTCCGCGAGCCGCTGGGCGGAAGACCGTAGCGTCGCATGGAAGAGTTCCTGGTACTCGCGGCCGGGTTGATACTCGATCGGCAGCGACTCCGCGTAGTGGGCCTGACCGGACTGGATTCGACGTTCCCGTTCGCGCAGTTCACCTTCCAGCGCCACGTCGGACAGGTCTTTGAGCAGCCAGGTGACCTCGTCGGCCGCGTACGAACCGAACTCCGGTCCGCACAGCGGTGGTGTGGTGGTGGCGATGTCCATCAGCGCACCGCCTCTCGGGTTCGTGCCAGGGCAGGCTGGTCGGTGGCGGGCAAGACGGCCAGCACCACCGGGTGCCCGGCGGCGGTGAGGACGTCGACGAGTCCACCGGGCGCGCGCAGCTCATCGGTGTCCGCCGGCGAGTCGACGATCAGGACGACCTGCGGGTCCGGATGGTCGACGGAGGACACGTTGTAGACATAGCGCGGCGTCTCCGGATCGGGTTCCGGTGCGGTGAACCGGAATCCGCGCCGGAGCGGATACCCCGGGACGTCGTGCACCTGGGCCGGCGACCTCGTGGTGGTCTGGTATCCGGTGGCGAAGCCACGACGCTCCAGCGACTCGGCGATGCACAAGGGTGCGTACATCAGTTCCTCGTGCCCGATCACGACAACCGGGCGCCGCGGATCGAGTTGTGCCGCCACGGTGTCGGCGGCCGCGGTCGCCACTCGCCGGAAGCCCGTCGAGTCGGTGCGGAGAATTCCGTGCCTGCCGCCGTCGGGAACTGCCGCCGGCCAGTCGAGGGCCACCGCGACCAGGCCGCCGCGTCGGGCTGCCACCGGGTTGAGCTCGTCGGACCCGAGCTGCCACACCTCGTCGAGGAGGCCCGGGGGAAGGGTGATCGAGCCGTGCGCGAGCGCCACGTAGGCGACCTCGACGCCGAGTTTCGCTGCGAGAACATCGCATTCGGACTTCTGCGCGGGCGTGCGCATGTCGACCAGGGACGCCACGACGAACCGCTTACGGGGGCGGTCCGCGACGATGGTCTCGATGGCGCCGAGCGCGGTCTTGCCGGTGGAGATCTCGTCGTCGACCAGGATCAGCACCTCGTCCGGCGTCACGGGGTCGAGAAATGCGGGATCACTGGGCTGCAGCAGATGCGTCGTCGCGTGCGAGTGCCCCTCCTCGAAGGTTCCTGACACCGTCACGCCGGCTCGTCTGCGCCGCGTCGAGTGCAGATACCGGGATGCGGAAATGCGTTCGGCGACACAGTGTCCGAGACCGGTCGCGGTTTCGGCGAAGCCGAAGACGACGGCGTCGCGTGCCGCATTCGCACCGATCTCGGCGATGATCGCGGCGCCGAGATCGTCGGCGGCGCCACGGACGATGGCGGGCGAGGTCGGGATGTGCTTGCCCAGCACGGTCGAGACCAGCAGATGAGCACGGCGCCGGTTGTGGCGCAAGCCGAGTGAGACGAGGTCGCGGACCGTGTGACCCGGAGTGTCGCCGGCGTCGGCGATCTCGACGCCCAAACGTTCGGTCACCCAGTCGATGCCGACGGTGTCCGGATCGTTCACGAGGTGGCCGACCCGGGCGAGGCGAGCGCGGTGAGCAGGTCGACGAACGAGACCCCCTGGCGGGTCACGCCGAAGGCGGCAGCCCGATCGATGACCCGCAAGGCCCAGTTGCGGTGGGGCTTCAGCTCGTTCATCTTGTTGCGGTACGACGACGCCCGTACCCCGCCGGACTCACCGGCCAGGATGTCGAGTGCATCGTGATACTCCTCGTGGGTGACCGCCGACAACGCGTGCACCGCGGCGACATGCGCGGGGTGGATGACGGTCTTGCCGTGCAGGCCGTTGGCGCGGTCGAGGGTGATCTCGCGGAGGAGACCGTCCATGTCGCGGCTGACGAGCTGCTGCCGGAAGTAGACGGCGTCGTTCTCGCGGAACGGCGTGTGACGCAACATGGGCTGGAACATGCGCTCGTGGTCGGCGAAGTACTCCCACACCGGCCCCGTCACGACGAAGCCACTCTCGTCGCTGCGGCCGAGGTGGTTGACGATGCCGGCGATCACATCGGCCGCGACCCGGACGTCGTAGATGGTCAGGTCACGATCCCGGCGGATGCCGAAGTGACTACAGATGTCGGTGGCACCGATGCGCACGGCGAGCACGTGGTCACGGTGCGCGCTCAGGAGCGACGCGAGGGCGGTCAACTCGTCGTCGCGGGTCTCGCGGTGCACGACCGCGGCCGACTCGAGAACCGGCATGACCCAGAGGTGCTTGTCGAGGATCTGTCCGGCAGCGGCAACGGCGTCGAGGGCCTCGGGTGCATTCTCCGACGAGAACTTCGGGATGACGAACCCGGTCAGCACCGACGGGGTGTCGAGCGCGGTGGCGATCGGCACTATCCGGTCGGCCGACCGCGGACGGACGAACAGCAATATCGGCCGGCACGGGTTCGCGGCGATACCGCGCAACGCGGCCACGGCGTGCTCGATCGCCTCGGCCTCCTCGTCGTCGGCGACGGCGTCCTCGAGGTCGATGACCATCGAGATCACACCCTCGGCGCGGCGTCGGCGGATGACCTCGGCGAGATCGGGCCGGGTGGCCGGGACGTACAGGGTGGCGCCCAGCGCGACGGCGAGCCGCTGCGCGGACCAGGTCGGCTCGATCGGCTCGGGCTGCCGGTGGAACAGGGAGTTCGAGACCGACGGCTCCAGGTGGTCGAAGTGCCGGATCGTCCCGGGCTCGAGACCGGGGTCGTCGTGTCGTGCAGTGGTGGTCATCCTGCGGCCACCTGTCCTCTCATCCGCGAAACGATCTCGGTGATCCGGTCGTCCACCGCACGCAGCTGCGTCAGGTAGCTCCAGTAGTCGGGGTGGATGCGATCCAGAACCCCTTTGGCGCGCTCGATCCGGTCGGCCTGAGCATCGAGGACCGAGCCCCATTCGTCAACCAGACGGTGATTGACCGCAAAGAGCTGGGCGTCGCGCAGGCGAAAGCGCACGCGCTGCTCCGCGCCCCGCGGGTCGGCGCGCACCTCCCGCAGCAGGCGCAACCGGTCGAGCACGGCGTCGACGGCCTTCTCCGCGACGGCCAGGTCGTCGCGGGCGGCGTCGGCGCGGCCGATGGCCTGGTCGGGGGCAGCATCGACCATCGCGCGGGCGGCCGCGAGCTCGGCGTCGGCGTGTTCGAGCCGTTCGTCGACGACCGAGCCGTTGCGCTGTAGATCGAGGGAGCAATCGGCACTGAACTCCCGGCGCAGTGCCGAGAGTGTGTCGGGGAGTTGCGCGCTCCGGGTGGACACCGCGCTCCGTCGCGTTTCCACCGAACGGATGACCTGCTGTGCGCGGTCGGCGAAGGCGGGGGCCTCCGCGAGAAGTTGTTCGAGGCGGCGCGCCGAACTGAGTACGGCTGCCGCGGCGGTCTGCCGGTCACGCAGCCCCGCGCCCTGGTCGAAAGCCGTGAGCGCACGCGCGAGGTCGTCGGTGGCATCCGACACCGACTGCAGTCGTGCCACCGCCGGTGCGGCGTTCTCCAGGGCGGTCATCGCCCGGTTGGCAGCCACTCGGGCCTCGTGGTCCTGGGCATCGGCGGCACGCACCGCGGCCCGCGCCCGCTCGAGGGTCTCGGCGTTGGTTTGGGCGAAGTCGCGCATCGAGGCGGTGATCGACCGCAGCGCCTGCGTCGACCGGTCGAGATCCCGGGGGTCGACGCGTGTGCCGGCCGGCGGGGACACCAGCCGGAGGTAGTCCGACGTTGCCTGGGCGTGCTGCTCGCGGATGTCCGACCACGAGGCGCGCAGGCGTGACCGCGGGTCGAGGGCGGCGGTCACCGCGACGGCCGGATCGATCTCGGCCAGGACGGATTCGGACTCCAGGAACGCCGCCGTCATTTGTTCCGATGATGCAGGTGGCGCGGAATTCGTGCGTGAATCGTTCCCGAACCAACGACGTACGAAGTTTCCGGGCACCACTCGATGCTATCGGCTATTTTCATCTCGGTATGAGGCCGGATTCCCCGGCTCACGGCGAGCTGGGATGCCGAGATGCCGGCAGGTGCCGCGGTGCGGGGCTGGCGTCGGGAGACGAACGAGGGATGGTCGATCGGCGGCCTCCCCACGGCGCGAGAGAGGCACGTCGAATGCAGTTGGTACAACGGTCCAAACGCGTGGTGGAAGCCAGGCTGAACAACTCCGCGGTCCGCGCGATCAGCGGGTCGATGGTCGCCTACGAGGGACAGGTCACCTTCAAATCGGCGGGCTTCGGCGGCGGCGACGGCGTGCTCGCGGGCCTGAAGCAGCGGGCCACCGGGGAGGCGCTGTCGCTCATGGAGGCCTCGGGCAACGGCATCGTGTACTTCGCGCACAACGCCGCCGAGACGACCGTCATCGAGCTCAACAACGAGACCCTGCAGGTGGAATCCGAGCAACTGATGGTGCTCAACGGCAACCTGCAGACCAACGTCACCTTCGCCGGCCTGCGCGGAGCGTCGTCGGGTCAGGGTCTGTTCACCACGACGGTGAGCGGCCACGGGCAGATCGCACTGTTGTCCAACGGCGGCCCGCTCATCCACCTCGAGGTGTCACCGCAGTATCCGCTCGTGGTCGACCCGGACGCGTTCGTCTGCGCCCGCGGCCAGTTGAGTCAGTCCTTCGTCACCGATGTCTCCTGGCGGTCGGCGCTGGGACAGGGTGGCGGAGAGGCGTTCTCGTTGCGCTGGGATGGCAGCGGCGTCGTGTCGATCCAGCCGGCCGAGCGGTGAGGGTGAGGTAGCGAGAATGTTCACCAAGGTCAACAGCAAGGTCGTCTCCGTCGACATCGGCGGTACCGGGCCGGTCGTCGCGCGACGCGGGGCGATGCTCTTCTACAAGGGCAACGTGCATTTCCAGCCCCACCAGATCGCGGGGGCCGGCGGTATGGGCGGCGGGATGCCGGGACTGGGCGGCATGGGCGGGATGGCCGGCCGGATGCTCGCCGGCGAGCACGAGTCGACGATGATCGCGCAGGGGCACGGCGAGGTGCACTACGGCTTCCTCGGCATCGAGGTGCACGTCGTGGATCTCGCAGCGGTCGGCGGCACGATCCGGGTCGAGGCGTCGCGGCTGCTCGCCTACGCGGCCAACCTGCAGGCCTCCGTCGTCTCGGTCGCCTCACAGGGCGGCGGTGGCGGCGGTGGTGGCGGCCTGTTCGGTGCATTGCGGTCCGCTGCTGCCGGAGCCGTCACCGGTCAGGGCATGTTCACGACGCAGCTGTCGGGTCCGGGTTCGGCGGTGCTGCTCGGGCACGGCGGGGTCTTCGAGCTCGAGGTGTCCCCGGCCAAGCCGCCGGTGACCGTCGACCCGCAGGCGTTCGTCGGGTCGGCCGGTCAGGTCAACACCAGCCTGCGGTCGGCGATGAGCTGGCGGAACGTAGGCCGAACCGGCGGCGAGGCAATGCAATTGGAGTGCTCCGGACAGGGCATCGTGTACGTGCAGGCATCGGAGGAGAAACTGTGAGCCAACTCAACACCGTGTGGAGTCCGATGAACTTGCCGTCGGACGACAACGTGCCGGACAACAACTACTCTTTCTGCATCGACCTCAACCAGCCGTGGTTCATGTCCAAGGGCGCGATGATCGCCTACTACGGTCAGATGCAGTTCACCGCACTGACCCAGGGTCTGCAGGGGAACATGCTGCAGATGGTGGCGCAGCAGTTCTCCGCCCCGCTGTACCTCGGTGACTACGTCGTCGCGGAGGGCCACGGCAAGCTGATCATCGGCGACCGCGGATACGACATCAACGCCTATGACCTCGAAGACGGCAACCTCACCATCCGGGCAGCCAATCTCCTTGCCTTCCAGCCGAACCTGTCGCTGAACCAGTCCATCGTGCCCGGATTCCTGACACTCATCGGCACCGGCAAGTTCCTCGCGTCGTCGAACGGCCCGGTGATGTTCGTCGAACCGCCGGTGCGCGTCGACCCCGAAGCGCTCGTCGGATGGTCGGACTGCCCGTCGCCCAGTCATCACTACGACGAGGCGTGGGTCAACGGTTTCATCGCGGCCGCGGGCCGGCGGATGGGGTTGAACTCGGGCGAGGAGCGCCAGTTCGACTTCACCGGCGCGGGAACGGTTCTCGTGCAATCGAGCGAGAAGGTGCGCGACGACTCGTCGGTCCTGCGCACCATCCAGGGCCACCTCCCCGGCATGTCGGTGCCGAGCCTGCACCAGATCAACCAGCAGATCACCCAGCAACTCGGGCAGCAGCAGGGCTGAGTCCGGGTCGTCGAACCAACTGCGCCGCAGGACCTTCGGGGTCCTGCGGCGCAGCTGTTTCTCCGCTCCCTAATCCGAAGGGCGACATAGCCACTGCTCCTTGAGGTGCGAGGAGCGAAAGCCGCCGGGCCGAGCAAGCGACGAAGGAGCGCGTCGAGGTCGACGAGCCTCGAAGGGCCTGGCGACTCAAGTCACCAAACCCTTCGAGGCTCGCTTCGCTCGCACCTCAGGGGACAGGGGGAGGCGTTTCGCTCGTACCTAAAGGAGGGAGGCGTTTCGCTCGCACGTCCCAGGAGCGCGCTTCGCTCGCACCTCAGCTCAGCGAGCGAAGGGTCAGATGTTGACCTTCTCCTCTTCGCCCTTCGCCGCGAGGCGGTTGCGTCGGACGATGCTGGAGATCAGTGCGGCGATGATCAGCGCGACGCCGATCAGGCCGGTGATGATCTCGGGGACGTGGGTGCCGATGGAGTACAGCAGGATGAACGCCAGCGCGCCGATCGCCCAGTGCGCTCCGTGCTCGAGGTACACATACTCCGACAGCGTGCCCTTGCGCACCAGGTAGACGGTGAGCGAACGGACGAACATCGCGCCGATGAGGCCGAGGCCGAGGGCGATGATGATCGGATCCGCCGTGATGGCGAACGCGCCGATGACGCCGTCGAAGGAGAACGACGCATCGAGCACCTCGAGGTAGAGGAACAGGAAGAAGCCGGCCTTGCCTGTCGCCTTGGCCAGGTCTGACGGGCCCGACTTCCCGCTGTTCTTCTCGACTGCCGCATTCTCCGCGGCGTCAGTTCCGGGCTCGGCCGCTTCGTCATCTTCCGCGGTCTCGACGTTGAAGTACTCGCCGAGGCCGTTGACCAGGATGTAGGTGATCATGCCGAGTGAGCCGGCGATCATGACCGTCGACCGCTCGTCGGGCGCGGCGATGTAGGTCGCAGTGAGGACGAGAAGCGTCATGGCGATGACGACCTCGAGCATCTCCAACTTGCCGATCTTCTCGAGCGGCCGCTCGATCCAGGTCAGCCAGGTGAGCTCCTTCTGCTCGAAGACGAAGCCGAGGAAGAGCATCAGCAGGAACATGCCGCCGAACGCCGCGATCTGCGGGTGGGCGTCGGTGATGATCGTCTCGTAGCTGGGATCGCCGTTGGGGAAGTACGCCGCATCGTTGGGCGGTGGGTTCAGTGCGAGGTCGAGCGCCTCAACCGGGTTGAGACCCGACGCGAGCCACACGATGACCAGCGGGAACACCAGTCGCATACCGAAGACGGCAATCAGGATGCCGATGGTGAGGAAGATCTTCTGCCAGAACTCGCTCATCCGGCGGAGGATCGTGGCATTGATGACCGCGTTGTCGAAGGAGAGCGAGATCTCGAAGACGCCGAGGATGGCGGTCAGGATCAGCGCTTCGACGCCGCCATAGAGGAAAGCGATGATCAGCGACACGATCGTCACGACGACCGAGAGGCCGAAAATTCTTACTACCACTGGCTTGTGGCCTTTCTAGGGTGCGTGGAAACCAGCCGACCGCATTGTCGGAGAGGAGTGGTGACGCGCGGATGCCGCACCCGTTCGACAACGGGTGCGGCATCCACAAGCACGTTCAGGCGGACAGCCGGAGTCTACGAGAGACTCAGACGTTCACACCGAAGTCGCGGGCGATGCCCGCGAGACCCGAGGCGTAGCCCTGGCCGACCGCGCGGAACTTCCACTCCGACCCATGACGGTACAGCTCACCGAAAACCATCGCGGTCTCGGTGGAGGCATCCTCGCTGAGGTCGTAGCGGGCGATCTCGGCGCCGCCGGCCTGGTTGACGACGCGGATGAACGCGTTGCGGACCTGGCCGAACGACTGCGACCGTGCGTCCGCGTCGTAGATCGAGACGGGGAAGACGATGGAGTCGACGTTCGGCGGAACGCCCGCGAGGTCGACCTTGATGACCTCGTCGTCGCCCTCGCCCTCACCGGTCAGGTTGTCGCCGGTGTGCTCGATCGAGCCGTCGGGCGAACGCAGGTTGTTGAAGAAGATGAAGTGCTGGTCGGAGAGGACTTTCTTGTCCGCGCCGAGCGCGATGGCGCTGGCGTCGAGGTCGAAGTCGGTACCGGTGGTGCTTCGGATGTCCCAGCCGAGGCCGACGGAGACCGCAGTCAGGCCCGGAGCCTCCTTGCTCAGCGAAACGTTTCCGCCCTTGCTCAGGCTCACGCCCATGGTTTGCGCCTTTCTGTTGGTACAGGGTCTCGTGATGTCCGATGTGCCCGATACGGGCCACTCGGAGCAATCGACAACACTCTATGTGAAGGGTTTGGCGCGGTCACTGATTTGGATGGATGACCTGCGCGTTCGCCTCGCTGTGAGGCTCGCGGTGGCAGCAGTTCACCCCGATGCTCCATGTGTTCACGACGAAGACCGCCCACCGGCGGCATGGCCGTCGACTCGAAGTCGTCGGCCGCCTCCGATGGGCGGTCTTCGTCGGATCTGTCGTAACAGGGACTCGCCGAGGCTCAGGCCTCGATGATGAACTCCTCGAGCTGCTGACGTGCGACGTCGTCGGCGAGCTGCTTCGGCGGGGACTTCATCAGGTAGGCCGAGGCCGGGATGACCGGTCCGCCGATGCCGCGGTCCTTGGCGATCTTGGCGGCGCGCACGGCGTCGATGATGATGCCGGCCGAGTTGGGGGAGTCCCAGACCTCGAGCTTGTACTCCAGGTTCAGCGGCACGTCGCCGAAGGCGCGACCCTCCAGGCGGACGTAGGCCCACTTGCGGTCGTCGAGCCACTCGACGTGGTCCGACGGGCCGATGTGGACGTTCTTGTCGGCGATCTTGCCGGCCAGCGGGCCGTTCAGGTTGGAGGTGACGGCCTGGGTCTTGGAGACCTTCTTCGACTCCAGACGCTCACGCTCGAGCATGTTCTTGAAGTCCATGTTGCCGCCGACGTTGAGCTGGTAGGTGCGGTCGAGGGTGACCCCGCGATCCTCGAACAGCTTCGCCATCACACGGTGGGTGATGGTGGCGCCGACCTGGCTCTTGATGTCGTCGCCGACGATCGGGACACCGGCGTCGGCGAACTTCTGGGCCCATTCGGGGTCCGAGGCGATGAACACCGGCAGGGCGTTGACGAACGCGACGCCTGCGTCGATGCAGCACTGGGCGTAGAACTTGTCGGCCTGCTCGGACCCGACCGGGAGGTAGCTGACGAGGACGTCGACCTCGTTGTCCTTGAGGGCCTGGACGATGTCGACACCGGAGCCGTCGGCCTCGGTGATGGTCTCGAGGTAGTACTTGCCGAGGCCGTCGAGAGTGTGGCCGCGCTGGACGGTGACGCCGGTCGGCGGCACGTCGGCGATCTTGATGGTGTTGTTCTCGCTCGCGAAGATCGCGTCGGACAGGTCGAAGCCGACCTTCTTGGCGTCGACGTCGAACGCGGCGACGAACTCGACGTCGCGCACGTGGTAGGGGCCGAACTTCACGTGCATGAGGCCGGGAACGGTCGAGTTCTCGTCGGCGTCCTTGTAGTACTGCACGCCCTGCACCAGGGATGAAGCGCAGTTTCCTACGCCCACAATGGCAACGCGCACCTTATTGGGCTCACCCATGGTCGGGTTCTCCTTCTTCTCGCGGCATCGCAGTCGTTCGCTGCGCAACCGGTGTTTTCCGTTGCTCGGGTTCGTCGAGCTGTTCGTCCCGGCTCGGCGTCGAGTCCGGGTCTTGATGTTCGTCATCGGCTCGTCCGGTGGAGGCCGCGGGCCGCCCCGGATCGAACGGTGACCGTTCGCCGTCGGCGAGGTCGCCGTCGAACTGTCCGTCGAACGGGTCTGGCGACCCGTCCTGCTGGGAGCTCTCGGCCGCGATCAGCTCGTTGAGCCAGCGGACCTCGCGTTCGCTCGATTCGAGGCTGAGCTGGTGCAGCTGACGGGTGTACCGGTCGACGGCCCGGTTGGACCGCCCGACGATCTCCCGCAACCCTTCTCGACGCTCCTCGACCTGCCGCCGGCGTCCCTCGAGGATGCGCATGCGCGCGACCGCCGGGGTGCGGCTGAAGAACGCCAGATGCACACCGAAACCGTCGTCGGTGTAGTTCTGGGGTCCGGTGTCGGCGACCAGCTCCGCGAACCGTTCCCGGCCCGCGTCGGTGAGCTGGTAGACGCGCCGGCCACGCCGCACCTTCACGCCCAGGGGCGTCTCCGGTTCGTCGATGAGGCCGTCGGCCTGCATGCGACGCAGCGTCGGGTAGAGCGATCCGTACGAGAACGCACGGAAGGCGCCGAGCAGGCCGGTGAGCCGCTTGCGCAGCTCATAGCCGTGCATGGGGGATTCGAGAAGCAGTCCGAGAATGGCCAACTCGAGCACTTCGCCACCCCCTTCGCGGTCCTGCCGATGACTGTCACTACTTCCTCGGATCGATGTGCCGGCACGCTCTGACGAGCCGACACCTCGTTCCGATGTGTTTGCCAATGTATCGCACCGATATAACCGTGTCCACGAGCGGTCGGTCAGCGGGAGGACGGACACGCGACGACGCCACCACGCGGCGATCGACCATCCCGGGTGTGGGTCCATCGGACCCGCGTGCCGGACCCCGTCGGCCCGACGCCCCGGCAGAGACCACGTACCCTGAGAACCGTGCAACGCCAGATCGTCGACTACGCCCTGCAGCGGCGCGTTCGGCTGTCCTCGGTCCACGCGGGCCGGACCGCCGTTGCCGAGGTCTGCGATGCGAGCCCGTATCTCCTGCGCGCCGCGAAATTTCATGGTCGACCCAGCACCACGATGTGCCCGATCTGCCGAAAAGAACAGGTCACGCTGGTGTCCTGGGTGTTCGGCGACCGCCTCGGTCAGGTGAGCGGGTCGGCGCGCAGCAACGAGGAGATCGCCCGGCTCGCGACGACCGCCGAGGAGTTCTCGGTGCACGTGGTCGAGGTGTGCCGGACCTGCAGTTGGAACCATCTGGTCCAGTCGTACGTTGCCGGGCTGCCGCCGCAGACCACGCGTCGCTCCCGACGCGTGGCCAAGTAGCGCGCCGGCCTGCGGTTTTTTGCCCGGGGCGGTGGCCTGCTGTCACAGTGGAGCGGCACGAGGCCAGAGAAGTTGACCGTGCTCGCCGGATGACGAATGTCCGTGCGACCCGGTAGGAAGGTGGACGATGAGCGAGGCACGTGGTTCTTCGCCCACGCCGCGACGCACCGGAGTCCGACCCGGTCCGGGCGGCGGCGGTCAGAACAGAAATCAGACAGCGACACGACACCGACGGTTCGCGTGGGCGCTGGGGATCGTGGGCGCCATCGTCCCGGCGATCGTGCTGGTGCTCATCATCGCGTTCGCGGCCACCTACTTCACTGCCGAGATCCCCGAACCGGAGGTGAGCCAGAAGGCCACCATCGTCGACACGTCCGGGCGGACCCTCGCAGACGTCACCTCGCCCGACGGCAACCGCACGGTCGTCCCGTTCGACGAGATCCCCGAGACGATGAAGCAGGCGATCGTCGCCGCCGAGGACCGGGAGTTCTGGACAAACAACGGCTTCTCGCCCCGCGGCCTGTCCCGCGCCGCCATCGGTCAGATCACCGGCAACCAGACCGCCGGCGGTGGCTCGACCATCACGCAGCAGTACGTCAAGAACGCGATCGTCGGTGACGAGGTCAGCTACTCCCGGAAGTTCAAAGAGCTCGCGATCGCCGCGAAGATGAACGACCGGCACGGCTGGTCGAAGGAAAAGATCCTCGAGGCTTACCTCAACACGATCTACTTCGGCCGGGGCGCCTACGGCGTCGCGGTGGCAGCGCAGAAGTTCTTCAACAAGTCGATCACCGACAAGCGTCGCGCCGAGCGCAACCCGCTCACCTTCGAAGAGGCCGCGCTGCTGTCGGCGGTCATCCGCGCACCGTCCTACTACGACCCGGATACCAACCGTGAGGTCACCGAAGCGCGCTGGCGTTACGTCCTCGACGGCATGGTCGCGACCGGTGCGATCACCCGCGCGCAGGCCGACAACGCGATCTTCCCCAAGACCGTCAAGGCGCGTGTCAGCGACTCCGACGAGACCCCCGGGCCCAACGGTCTCATCAAGCGACAGGTCCTCGCCGAGCTCAACCGCATCGGCATCACCGACAAGCAACTGCGGACCGGCGGTCTCAAGATCAGCACCACGATCGACCCGCAGGTCCAGAACGGCGTCGTCCAGGCGGCCTGCCGCAAGAACCGGATCTACAAGTGCCCCGAAGGTGAGCTGAACGGCGAACCGGATGATCTGCTCGCGTCGGTGGTATCCATCGATCCGCAGACCGGCGGGGTGCGCGGTTACTACGGCGGCGACAACCCGGGCGGCTGGGACCTCGCCCAGGCGGGCCTGCAGACCGGGTCGTCGTTCAAGGTGTTCGCGCTCGTCGCGGCGCTCGAACAGGACATCCCGTTGTCGAAGACCTACAGCTCCGCGCCGTTCCAGGCCAGCGGCGGACTCACCGTCGAGAACTCCGACGGTGAGAGCTGCGGTACCTGCAACCTCGCGACGGCGATGAAGATGTCCCTCAACACGGTGTACTACCGCCTGATGATGGACCTCGACGGCGGTGCCCGGGCGGTCGCCGACGCCGCGCACCGCGCGGGTGTGGCCGAGTCCTTCGGCAACATCGAGCACACCCTGCAGGAGGCCAACGGCGAGCCCGAGGGCGGTGTGGTCCTGGGCCAGTATCAGTCCCGGGTCATCGACATGGCCTCGGCCTACGCCACGCTCGCGGCCTCGGGTGTCTACCACGAGCCGCACTTCGTCCAGAAGGTCGTCGACGCCAAGGGGCAGGTCCTCTACGAGCGCAAGACCGAGGGCAAGCGCGTCTTCCCCGCGAAGGTCGCCGACAACGTCAGCGCGGCGCTCGAACCGGTGGCGGCGTACTCCAACGGCAACTCGCTCTACGACTCCTCGCTCGGTTCGCGGCCGTCGGCGGCCAAGACCGGCACCGTCCAGCTCGGCGACACCGGGCAGAACAAGGACGCGTGGATGGTCGGGTACACCCCGCAGCTGTCGACCGCGGTCTGGGTCGGCACCAGCGACGGCACCGCCCTGACGAACTACAACGGCGCGTCGATCTACGGCAGCGGCCTGCCGTCGTCGATCTGGAAGTCGGCGATGGATGCCGCGCTCGAGGGCAAGGAGATCAAGCAGTTCCCCGAGCCGGAATCGGTCGGCGGCGTGGCGGGCGTGCCGTATGAGGCACCGGCCACCACGTACGCGCCGTCGCAGCCCCGGCGTGGGCCTTCCATACCGAACTTCGACATCCCCGACCAGGGCGGTGACGGCAACCTCACCCTCGCACCAGGCGTGACGATCCCGATCCCGGGCGCTCCGCGCAACGGCGGCGGTGGTGGCGCCGGCGGCGGGAACAGCCCCGGTGGTGGCGACGGTGGTGGCGACGCCGGCGGTGGCGACGGTGGCGACCTCGGCGGCATACCCGGCGGTGGAGACGGTGGGGGAGGAGTCCCTGAACCGCCCATCGGCTGACCCGGACCCGGCCGACTCCGCGGCGAGCGGCTCTGAACCCGTCTGGGACAGCCCTGCACCACTGGCGAGCGATCAGCGTGTCGACGATGCACGCATCTTGCCGACGCGCACGGACGGTCTGGTGCGAGAGGCGAGTTCGCTCGTCGGCGGGCCGGTCGGGGCGCACGCCGTCATCGGGCGCGGCCGGCATCTGACTCCGCTGCGGGTGCTCTTCGCGCTCGCGTTGTGCGGACTCGCGCTCGGCTGGTTCGGCAAGGCCGGGTGCCTGCAACAGGCGCCGGCCGACTCCGGGGCCGCCGGCGCGAGCGCCGAGATGCGGCTCGACTGGGACGATCAGCGTCAGTTCACCAACCTCTGCTACTCCGACGTGATCAGCCTGTTCGGGGCGGAACGCCTCAACCGGGGAGCGCTGCCCTACCGCGACTTCTGGTTCCAGGAGGGCTCCGAAGGCGAGACCATCAAGCGGTACATGGAGTATCCGGTCGTCACAGGGATGTTCATGTACGGCGCGGCGCAGCTGACGCAGGGCTGGGTCTGGGCCGAGGCCAACTGGGGTGTCCCCGGCGCGCTCGACGTCGTGCTGTTCTTCACCATCGCCGCCCTGGCGTTGGCGGCGTTCTGGCTCGTGACCGTCTGGGCGACGGCCCTCACCGCGCGAACCCGCATGTGGACGGTATGGCTGGTGGCGCTGTCCCCCCTCGTCGTCGTCCACGCGTTCACCAACTTCGACGCCATCGCCACCGCGGCCGTCGCGGTGGCCCTGCTGGCCTGGTCGCGGGAGAAGTTCTGGGTGGCCGGCCTGTTCATCGGGCTCGGCGCGGCCGCGAAGCTGTATCCCGCACTCCTGTTGGTGGTGCTGGGTGCGCTCTGTCTGCGCAGCGGGAGAGTCCGCGAGTTCGGGATCACGGCTGCGACGGCGATCGGCGCCTGGCTGGCGGTCAACCTGCCGATCCTGATCCCGTACCCGACGGGGTGGTGGGAGTTCTTCCGATTCAACGGCGATCGGTCGGCGGACCCCGACACCATCTACCGGATCGTGGCCGACTCGGCTGGTTTCACATGGAACATCGGTTATCTGAACGCGTTGTCGGTGGGTCTGACGGTCGCCGTGATCGCGGCGGTGGCCGCGATCGGAATCCTCGCGCCGCACCGACCCCGCGTGGCCCAACTGACCTTTCTCGCGGTGGCGGGCTTCCTGCTGGTGAACAAGGTGTGGAGTCCCCAGTACTCGCTGTGGCTGGTTCCGCTTGCGGTGCTTGCCATTCCACATACTCGACTGCTGCTGGCCTGGATGACGCTCGACGCCCTGATCTGGGTGCCGCGGATGAGTCTGTTCCTCGAGGCCGAACGTCGCTGGCTTCCCGACCAGTGGTTCACCGCAGCCGTCGTGCTCCGCGGACTGATGGTGCTGGTCCTCTGTGCCGTCGTCCTCTGGCAGATCTGGCATCCGCGCGACGACCTCGTCCGCCGCGGGAACGACGGCCGATGGTACGACGACCCGGCCGGTGGTGTCCTCGACGGTGCTCCCGACCGGATCGGCCGCCGGGCGAGGACGCTCGGCACGGCGGATGGTCCTCGGGAACCGGCCCCGGTGGGCGGATGACGGTCACCGAACGCGACGGAACCGAACCGGGCCCCGCTGCGTCCAAACGACCATGAAGCACACCACACTCGCTCTCCCCGACGATCTCACCGACTGGCTCTCGGCGGGCGACCGGGCCGCCGAACTGCACTCCGACACCGTCGCCGTCGACCGGCAGTGGTGGACGGACGCGCTCGCCGAACACGGGCTCCCGGATTCGTTGCTCGGCAACAAGATCAGCAGAGCAGACCTGTTCGCGCTGGGGTCTCGGGCCACCGACTCGCCCGACGACGCGATTGCGTTGCTGTGGAACGTCGTCGCGTTCTGTCTCGGCCGCCGCACCTCCGACGGCAAGAAGCGGATCGCCGCGGTGTCCGCCGACCGGAAGTACCTCGGCGGGCTGCTGAGAGACGCGGCCGAGACGGGCCGCGAGGAGCCCGGCGCGGCGTATGCGATGCTTCGGCCCGACAAGGGCGGCAACATGATCGAGCGCCTGGGTCCGGCCGGTTTCACCTGGTTTCTCTACTTCGCGGGCGCCGGGGAGCCGAAACATCCGAGTCCGGTCCTCGAGAGCAAAGTGGCCAGGTCGCTGCGCCGTGCCGGCTGGCGGGACCTTCGCGAGTCGACGTGGACCGCGGCCGACTACGTCGCCTACTCGAAGGTCGTCGACGGGTGGCGTGCGGATGCGGGCATCGACCGCAACGACGTCATCGTGCGGGGCCTCTTCGCCATCTCGCCGCCGAGCGGCTGGGATCATCCGTGGCAGGCATGGGAACGACAGACGTGGGAACGCGAGAACTGGGTGAGGGGACCGTTGACGACGGACGACCTGCGCGCCGTACACCGCTGGCTGTCCACGCTCGCCGCGCTCACCTCCAGATCGGCTGCCGCACACGAGGAGTTCGAGCGGCTGGGGCACAAGATCAACACCGCACTAGGAGGCGAGGTCGGTGAGATCAGGGCGTCGCTCGAGGGCGATCGCTACCGGCACTCCTACCACGGGGAGTACTGACGGTTGGGTGACCGCTCCGGTGGGTAATGACGGATCATGTCGGATACCGCACCACACATCTCGGACGACACCGCGGAAGCGGTCGGCAAGGTGGGGGAGGCGCTCGAGTACATCGAGCGCGCCCGCGGCCACCTCTATTCGTTCCACCAACTCATCGGACGCGGCGATCTGCTGCTCGGCGAAGCAGTGGACGAATTACGAAAGGCCGGACACGGGGAGTTTGCCGACGAGTTGTCCACCGAGTTGGTGGGTCGCAACGTTCTCGAGGGGCGCTGGACATTCCAGGTCGTCGAGGAATTCGACGACACCTACTGGGGCCCGTTGCGCGAGTACGTCAACCGGGTTCGAGCCGACCTGACCGACGGCCAGCGACACGTGCACGAGGCGCGGATGAAAGAAGACCGGCGCACCCAGGGCCATCCCGAGCACACCGCGAATCCCTAGGTCTCAGACAGAGATTCGTTGTAACAGGCGATCTCTCGCCGATGGCCACTCGTCGTCGGTCATCGCGTACAAGGCGGTCGTGCGCCAGCCGTCGCCGAATCGGCGGTGCTTGCGCAGCAGACCCTCGAAGTTGGCACCCAGTTTGGTGATCGCGGCGCGGGACTGAGTGTTGTTCTCGTGGGTGTGCCAGGTGAGGCGGACGGCGCCGCGCTCCTCGAACGCATGGCGCATCAGCAGGAACTTGGCGGTGGGGTTCACCGCGGTTCCCTGGACGCGTTCGCTGTAGAAGGTGTACCCGATGCACGCGGCCCGGTTGGCCTCGTCGATGTCGTAGAAACTCGTCGACCCGACGACACTGCCGTCGGTGTTGTCGACCACGGCGAACGCCACCCGGGAACGGAGCGCCGAGTCGACGAACCGACGGGCACTGTCCTCGTCCGTCGGCACTCCGGGGACCCACCGGAATCGGGCCGGGTCGTCGACCACGCGCGCCAACGGTCCGATGTCCTCGATGCTGATCGGTCGCAACGTGACTCGTCCGTGCACCAGGGGGCCGGTCGCCAACCAGGAACTCATGACGAGCCTTTCGCCATCGCGTCTCGCGGCGGGTGCCGGGGTGCGTCAGCGGACCCCTGATCGGTGGCATCGTGCACGTGTGCGGCCACCCTGGAGGCCAACGGTTCCCGGAGCGGGGTCCGCGGGAGGGTCACGATCAGGTAGGCCAGCAGGGCGGCGTGCACCCACACCGAACCGGCGACGCCGGTGACGATCCACCACGGCAGCGGCTCGCCGGCATCGCGGATCGGGAACAGCCGGAAAATCGTCAGGTCGAGGGCGAGGTCGGTGAGCAGATACGTCAGGATCACCGACCACCGCACCTTCATCAGAACGAAGAACGGCAGGATCCAGAGCGTGTACTGCGGGGAGTGGACCTTGTGGAACAGCATGAAACCCGCGAGCATCGCGCCGCTCACGCCGATCCAGGGGAAGGTGCCGACGCGGTCGAAGCGGCGCCACCCGAGGTACATCGCGACCGCGAACGTCGTGAGGATCAGCAGCGGCGACAGCACACTGACCAGCGAGTGGTAGGTGTCACCGGTCCCGGTGAGATAGCGCAGCCCCCAGTACCAGATGGAATTGGTGTCGACGTCGGCTCGTCGTCGACTCTGGAACGACAGCGCCGCCTTCCACCCGTCGAATCCGAGCACCATGAACGGCAACTGGATCGCGACCACGGTCACGACGGCAGCGCCCGCTACCCAACCGGCGCCCGTCCAGTCGAGACCGCCGCGGGCGTCTCGTCGTCGTTCGACCATGCGCGCTCCGCCGGCTCCGCGGGTGAGAACGTATGCCGCCAAAGGTAATACGAAGATCCCCGGGTAGAGCTTGAGGCAGAATCCGATCGCGAGCAGAACCGCCGCGATCACCGCGCTCGTACGAAGCGGCAGTCGTCGTCGACGGGTTACGGGGTGGACCGACGCGCCCCACGCCATCACGGCGACGGCCCCGACGGCGGTGGCGACGACCGGGAGCTCCCAGTTGTGGAAGGAGTACAGCACCAGAGGAGGCGTTGCGGCCCAGAGCAACGCCCACCAGCGCACCATCGATGCGAGCAGCACGGTGATCGCGAAACCGAACGGCGCCAACAGGAGCGCCGATTGGGTGAAGAACTCGGTGTCGGTGTCGGCGCCGACCGCACCGACGAACATGAGCACGCCGGAGAGCACCGGATATTCGACGACGCCACCGAACAGAGTCCCGTCCGATGTGATCCCACCGTGGATGTAGGGAAAGACGTGCGTGTTGATGTCGCGACCGAGCCAGAGATACATCAGGTCCGAGTAGCAGGGGACCACCGCGTCCGGATCGCCGGTCGGCCAGTTGTCGCTACGTCCGAGTGCATCGAACGGGGCGCCGCCGCACCGCAGCTTCGCCTGGAAACTCCAGAACATCGTCGCGGCTGTCGCCAACACCGAGACGAGGACGATCACGGCCGTCTCACCACGGCCGGAGAGCCGCGCCGACCACCGGCCCGGGGTTGTCCGCCGCTCCGACATGGGCAACAGCGTAGGTGGTCCCATGATGTGTCGCCGAGGCGGCCCGCGACCACGGATTTCTCTGCGAACGGGCAGGTCATGTATCTTGGACCGGTTGCCGACGCAGGCGACCCTCCTGCCACGGACAGTCCGTGGCCGACCTAGCCCATAGGAGGTGATGTGGTCTTATGCGTCACTACGAATTGATGGTCATCCTCGATCCGAATCTGGACGAGCGCACCGTCGCACCCTCACTCGATACTTTCCTCAACGTTGTCCGTAAGGACGGCGGTTCGGTGGACGGCGTCGACATCTGGGGCAAGCGCCGACTCGCCTACGAGATCCTCAAGCACAACGAGGGCATCTACGCCGTCATCGATCTCAATGCCGAGCCCGCCACGGTCTCCGAGCTCGATCGTCAGCTGAAGCTGAACGAGTCGGTTCTGCGCACCAAGGTCCTGCGGAAGTAATCCACAGGGTTTCTTGATCGTCTGAAGACGTCGGTACCGGGTTCTAGGGTTGAGCCCAGAATCCGGTGCATGTCGATCAGCGAGTGCCCACCAACGACCCGAGGGGAAACACACATGGCAGGCGACACGGTCATCACCGTCATCGGCAATCTGACCGCCGACCCGGAGTTGCGGTTCACGCCGTCCGGCGCAGCGGTTGCCAACTTCACGGTGGCTTCCACCCCGCGCACCTTCGACCGCCAGACCAACGAGTGGAAGGACGGCGAAGCGCTGTTCCTCCGCTGCAACATCTGGCGCGACGCCGCGGAGAACGTGACCGAAAGCCTGACCAAGGGCTCCCGGGTGATCGTGCAGGGACGGCTCAAGCAGCGGTCCTACGAAACCAAAGAGGGTGAACGACGCACGGTCGTGGAACTCGAGGTCGACGAGATCGGCCCCTCGCTGCGCTACGCCACCGCCAAGGTCAATCGGGCCTCGCGCGGCGGTGGCGGTGGCGGCGGTGGATTCGGATCGGGCGGCGGCGGTGGCCGCGGCGGCGGTTCGAACCAGCAGGTTGCCGACGATCCCTGGGGCAGCGCGCCTGCCAGCAACAGCGGGGGATCGTTCGGCGGCGGGGACGACGAACCACCTTTCTGATATCGGTCGGGGCTCGATGATCCGCCCCGAACAGCCCGGGAACGGCAGCGACCGTCCCCGACAGCATTGACTGGAGCAACACACACATGGCAAAGGCAAAGCCGAGCCGGAAGCCTCGCGTCGAGAAGGTCACCAAGACCAAGGCGTGCAGCTTCTGCAAGGACAAGAAGGCCGTCATCGACTACAAGGACACCGCGCTGCTGCGTCGTTTCCTGTCCGACCGGGGCAAGATCCGGTCGCGTCGCGTGACCGGTAACTGCGTGCAGCATCAGCGCGACGTCGCTGTGGCAGTGAAGAACTCGCGTGAGGTGGCCCTGCTGCCCTTCACCTCGACCAGCCGATAAGCGGAAAGGATCAGTTGACATGAAGCTCATCCTCACCGCCGCCGTGGAGAACCTCGGCGAAGCCGGCGACATCGTCGTGGTCAAGGACGGCTACGGCCGCAACTACCTGCTGCCCCGCGGCCTGGCCATCAAGGCCACCCGCGGCGCCGAGAAGCAGGTCGAAGGCATCCGTCGGGCACAGGAGGCCCGCGAGGTCCGCGGTCTCGAGCACGCCAACGAGCTGAAGCAGGCCCTCGAGGGCCTCGCCGACGTCTCGCTGGACGTCAAGACCCACGACTCGGGCAAGCTCTTCGGTTCGGTCACCGCGGCAGACGTCGCCGGTGCCATCAAGACCGCGGGCGGTCCGACCCTCGACAAGCGCAGCGTCGAGCTGCCCAAGGGGCACATCAAGGCCACCGGTAGCTACCCGGTCGTCGTCAACCTGCACCCGCAGGTCTCGGCGACCGTCCAGCTCGCCGTCGTCGCCGCGAGCTGACCTCAGCGTTCTACACACACAAGGCCGGGTGGAGATCCTCCACCCGGCCTTGTCGTGTCTGTTGAGCGCCTCCGCGTGAGCCCCTATTTCGGTGCAGGCGGACTGGCCGGCAGCTGGTTCCAGTACTGCAGTCGCGGCGGAAGGTACTGCGGTGCCGGGTTGGCGCTGTGGTCGACCGCGTTGTTGCCCGGACCGAGGGTGTCCCAGGACGGGAAGAAGAACTTGTGCCAGGCGGGCGTGAAGATGAGAGCGCGGTCGCCGGTGCGGCAGGCGACGGTGTCGCGACGGGGCACGGTGCACGTGACGCCTTCGATGGTGACCCGTTTGCCGACACCGAGGACCGGTGGCCGGAAGCCGCTCTCCGGGCCGAACCGGTAGGTCTGATCGGCACGCGCCCACCACGGGCCCTGCTGATCATCGGAGATCACCGCGCCGGTCGCGTTCGGCGGGGCGGTCGCGGGACGGCCCGCGCAGCCGACGTAACGGTAGCCGGGACCGATCTCGCACACCCACCTACCGGTGGTGAAGAAAGACCGTCCGTTGTCGACATAGGCCAGCGATCGGAAGGTCGTCGGGGCGACCGGCTGATAACGCGACAGATCGAACTCGAGGGCCATCGAAGGGCCTGGCGCGGCGGACGTCGGCGGGGCCACCGCCAGCCCGGCGGCAGCGGTCACGGCCGCCAGCACGGTGACCGCACGACGGACGACGACGGACCTCAACCCCAACCTCGACACGATCCACATTGCATCACACCCGCAGGGGCGTCGTTCGGCGATCGCCGCAGAATCGTGCGAACCGGCGTCGCCCGCCCGTCTGGCCAGGTGTAACGCAGACCACACCGGATGTTCACCCGAATATTCGCCACGGGGAGTTGAACAGGTGTCCGCAACACGCCCGCAAGACGACGCGCCGAAGAAGTCCAAAGGATTTCCAATTACTTGATTGTGGAAATTAGTGAGGGCGCTGACCTGCGAAAACTGTGTTGTTCACACCCTGATTCCTCAGGTTGTCCACAAAGCCTGCACAACTCGTCCCCCCGCAACTCACACACCGTCCACAAGTGTTCCCCAGATCCGTCAACAGGTCGGTTTGAGTAGCGGTCGCAGACGTCCTAGTGTCACGCCTCAGCGTCTCCGTCCGTCTCGGCGCACACGACACTTCGCTGTCGGTGCCACCCGATAGGAAGAGACTGACCAGAACACGACGTCGACACCGGGGACTCGCGACGTGGCCTACCGGGGCCGACACCAGACTCAGGGTCGTACTCATTCGATGTCGGGTGGGATCGAACGTTGCGAGAGGTTTGACACGCGTGGCTGTTGTGGATGACCGCGGGCGCGGCCCCGCCGCCGGAGGGCGAGGCCGGGAAGACGAGATCCCTGCCGAGGACTTCGGTAGGCAGCCCCCGCAGGACCTCGCCGCCGAGCAATCGGTGCTCGGTGGCATGTTGCTGTCCAAGGACGCGGTCGCCGACGTCGTCGAGAAGATCCGCACCGGCGACTTCTACCGTCCGGCCCATCAGGCGGTCTTCGAGGCGATCCTCACCCTGTACTCGAAAGGCGAGCCCGCCGACGCGGTGACGGTCGCCGCGGAACTCGAGCGGGCGGGCGAGCTCAAGCGCATCGGTGGTGCGCCGTACCTGCACACGCTGATCTCCACGGTGCCCACCGCGGCGAACGCCGGCTACTACGCCGAGATCGTCGCCGAGAAGGCGTTGCTGCGTCGACTCGTGGAGGCCGGCACACGCATCGTCCAGTACGGCTACGCCGGCGCCGACGGGCAGGACGTCGCCGAGGTGGTCGACCGCGCCCAGGCCGAGGTGTACGAGGTCACCGAGAAGCGCACCGCCGAGGACTACGTCCCGCTCGAGGATCTCCTGCAGCCGACGATGGACGAGATCGACTCCATCGCGTCGCGAGGTGGCATCTCGCTCGGTGTCCCGACCGGCTTCGCCGATTTCGACAAGCTCACCAACGGGCTCCACCCAGGTCAGATGATCATCGTCGCCGCACGTCCTGGCGTCGGCAAGGCGCTCGCGCTCGACACCCCGCTGCCGACGCCCACCGGCTGGACCACGATGGGCAAGGTCGGGGTCGGCGATCTCCTGCTCGATGCCCACGGCCGGCCCACCCGGGTCGTCGCCGCCACCGAGGTGATGACCGAACGGCCCTGCTACGAAATCGAATTCAACGACGGCGCGACGATCGTCGCCGACGAGCAACACCAGTGGGCGGCCGAGATCGACGGCGAGCGGCGGGTCGTCACGACCGCCGGCCTGCGGGCGCACGTCGGCTGCGCGGTCGTGCGCAACACCGCGCCGCTCGAGTTGCCGCGCAAGCGGTTCGCGTACGGCCCGTACACGGTGGCGGCGCTGGCCGGGATGGCCTTCGACGATCCCGAGATCAGCATGCGCATCGACGCGGAGGGCCCGGTCGACGTCATGACGCTGATGGCGGACCTCGGTGGCCGGATTCCGTACGAGTATCTCCGTGGTTCGATCGCGCAGCGTCGTGCCCTGCTCGCGGGGTTGCTGGATGCCCGTGCCTCGGTGGACGACGACGGCTGGATCACCGTGCCCGCCGCGACGCGGCACATGACGGCGGTCGTCGCCGACCTCGTGGCCGGGCTCGGTTTCAACTACAAGCGGTCGGCCACGGGGTGGTTGCGCGTCGACGCCGACGAAGACGTGTTCACCGTGCACCACAAGGCGATTCGGCACAAGGAGCTGCGTCGCCGGGCCGGTGTCCGACGCGTCGTCGCCGTTCGCCCCGTCGATCCGGTCCCGGTGCGCTGCGTGCAGGTCGACAACGCCGACCACCTGTATCTCGCGGGTGAAGCGATGGTCCCGACGCACAATTCGACCCTGGCGATGGACTTCCTGCGATCTGCGGCCATCGGACACGGCCTGACCGCCGCCATGTTCTCGCTGGAGATGAGCAAGACCGAGATCGTCATGCGCCTACTGTCGGCGGAGGCGAAGATCAAGCTCGCCGACATGCGTGCCGGCACGATGAGCGACGACGACTGGACACGGCTCGCACGTCGAATGGGCGAGATCTCGGAGGCGCCGTTCTTCATCGACGACTCACCCAACCTCACGATGATGGAGATCCGCGCCAAAGCGCGCCGTCTCAAGCAGCGGCACGACCTGAAAGTCGTTGCGGTGGACTACATGCAGCTGATGACGTCGGGTAAGAAGGTCGAGTCCCGCCAGCAAGAGGTCTCGGAGTTCTCCCGCCAGCTGAAGCTGCTGGCCAAGGAACTCGAGGTCCCGGTGATCGCGATCAGTCAGCTCAACCGTGGTCCCGAGCAACGTACCGACAAGAAGCCCCAGGTGTCGGACCTCCGTGAGTCCGGCTCGCTGGAGCAGGACGCCGACATGGTCATCCTGCTGCACCGCCCCGACTCCATCGAGCGCGACGACCCGCGCGCCGGCGAGGCCGACATCATCGTCGGCAAGCACCGTAACGGGCCGACCGCCACCATTACCGTTGCGCACCAGCTGCACCTGAGCCGGTTCGTGGACATGGCGCGGGGGTAAGGGAATCGCTCCTGGTGAGCCGCGAGTGGAAACCTCGCGCAGAACGCCCGGCCCAACTCAAGCCACCGCAACTCGCGGTCTTCGTCCCCTCCGGGGATCTAGATGTTCTCTTCGATCAATTCGAAGAGAAAGGCCATCGCCCAGGAGGTCGTCCTCGGACCGCAGGAACGCGGGTGACAGGACTGGAACTAGTCGAGAAAATAGGCGATGACTTTCTCGTTGGTATTCAGCACCTCTTCGGACGACACCCCGAGCTCGAGCGCAAGGGTGACGGAGCCGAGTAGGGCGACCTCCACGTCGGGGGAGAAGGCCCGCTCGAGCACCTCGAGGAAGTCGGACATGCTTGCATCGAGCTGGTCGATGAGTTCCTGATAGTCGGCGGCCAGGTGCTTGTCGAGCATCCGTTGCTCTTCGGCGTACTGCGCGATCAGCGACGCCTCCCGCTGGGAGAGCGACGACGAGACGGCTTTGTACATGATCATGCCTACGGTGTTGCCGATCACGGCGCCGAGGACCGGCACTGGGATAAGAGCCTGTCCGACAAAGGAAGACAGCGCACTGACTGCGGTTTCGAGACAAACGAGTTCCGCGTTCTCGATGAACTCCAGCTCGTCGATCTCGCCACGTCGAAACTTGTTCGCTTGCTCCGCGACACCGAACGAAGCCGTGACGATTGAGCTGGCGACGGCCGCCGATGTCGCGGTGAAGTTCGTGAGTCCGTAGACACTGAGCCCTCGGACACCACCTTTGACAACGCCGAAGCCTGTCTCGGCAGAGATTTCCGCCCAGTCCTCGCCAGTGAAGTGTCTGAGCTGCTTACCGGTACGGCGCTTCTCGACCACGGCCAACACCAAAGCTGTACCGCCTTCGATTGCGGCGGCGGTGAGCGGGACCTTCGTACCCTCGCGCAGCGTCGGCCGACTCTCCTGGTAGGCATCGGCCCGCCGGGACTTGTCGGTGGCGCGCAGCGAGTCCTTCTCCGCCTCCATCGTCGAGCCGTAGGCGCCCCTCTGAACCTCGGAGTAGTCCAGGTGCGAGGGCTCGATGGACTCGATTCCGACAGAGCCTTCCTCGAAGAAGGCGTGGACTCGCTTCCAGTCCTTGAACGACGGCCCGTCGGCGCCGAGCGTGAGGAGCTTGCCTGCTTCCTCGCGCGGCATGGCGTGCAGTTTCTTGATCAGCTCGAAGTGGTCGCGAGGAATCTGATACTTGCCGCCGTTCTCGACGAAGTCGGGATACTTCTGAAGGTGGTCGGCGATCGCACCGAGGCCCAAGCGGCCACCGGCAGCGACGAACTTCTGCTGGATCTCGACGCCACTGCGAACCAGGTCCACCGGGCCGTTGTCGTTGACCCACTGGTAGACAGCGTCCCCACCGCGGATCTGGCTCCGAGCATTGCCGACGCCCACCTCGGCAACTTCGGCGATGAAGCCATGAATGCCCTTGACACCACCGCGGTTGGCGGCGATCACTTCGAGATCGATCTTCCGGATCGCTTCGTCGACGGTGGTCAGAGCGTCCTTCAAGTTCGTGTTCTGCTGGCTCAGAGAATTCAGCAGGTTGTCCAGCCGGAGCTGGTTCAGGTGGTTCACCCAGGCGGCGACGGCTTGTTCCTGGTTGCTCTTGCTGAGCCTTGTTGCGTCACTCACCGTCCGGGCCTTGCTCGACGCGTTTGCTCAACAGTGCCGCGCACGCCTTGGTGTTGTTCACCAACGCGACAAGCTGGGACTGGTACAGCACAGGCAGCCCGCGGAAGTCAGCGCCGTAGCATCGCAGTGCTTCGCCATAACTCGTCGCGAGCAACTCGCGGAGGGAAGTGGTGCGCTGGAGGATGTCGCAAACTTGGGCGTCCATGCCTTCGACGAGCGCGGTGTTGTGTTTGACCGCAGTCAAGGCCTCCTGCTTTGCCTCGCGGTTCTCGAATCTGTTCTTGGCGAAAAGCGCGATTGACGCAAGGAGCGTGGCTCCTGCCACCGTCCAGCCGATGGGCCCGGCAAGTGCGAGGAGTGCACTGCCCGCAGCGGTTCCGCCGCCGCCGGCCGCAACAGTTCCGCCGCCGAGCCATGCAAGAGCTGCGTTGCTCGCGGCGGCCCCCGAAAGTGTGGAGATCGCAGTGCCGGTCGAGGCCGTGCCAAAGGTGGTCGCCACCCACATCGCAGCTGTCGGAGCCATGCTGGCTACGGCAGCACCAGTCATGAAGCCGGTGCCGGCGCCGGCCGCTGACCTTCGCGCGGCCTCGAGGTCCTTGCGAGCGAACTCTTCCGCCGCCAAGAACTCCGCTTTGTGGAAGTCGATCTCGTCGAAGTCGGTCGCGAACGATTTCGGTGTGTTGACGATGCTGTTCACGAGTAGCTCTACAAACTCGATCAGGTCCGTCGAGCGTTCTCGCTGGCGCAGGAGAGAAACACCCGTATCGTTCATCGCGGTGAACGCGCCGTTGTACGCGGCGATGGCTTCCTCGTACGGGTCGAGCTTCTTCGCGGTCAGGTTCTCGAAGGAATTCGCCGCGGCGTCCCTGAAGTCGCCGGTCTGCGCGACGATTCGCTTGGAGCGACCCCGCGCAAAATTGCCGAAGTCGTCGACAGCCCTCCCAAACCCTTGCCTACCTTCGTCGATCCTCGGCGGTTCAACCATCGGTACTTCCCCCTCCGCACACGTTCACCCTCACCACAGAAGAGTATCGGCCGCCACTGACAAGGTGGTCCTACTCGAACGCAGGTCGACACCGGCCGATCCCCGACCGGTGGGACGCCCTCGGCTATCGGTGACAGGCCACACCGGCAGAATGATGAGAGTCCTTCGACCTGACCCGGAGAGGTGTGAAAAGTGGCGGACGTGGGCACTGATGTCGGCACTGAAGTTCGATTGACCGAACAGGAAGCGCTTGCCAATGTGCGCGCGGTCTTGGAGTTGTGCGCGTCGGGGCAACTCAAATGCAGCGCGAAGACAGCGCGCCCATCGGCGGCAACGGTGAGGACAGTCGCCGGCCACCTTGTCAACGGAGACTTCTATGGCGACGAGGCGATCGCCGCTTTCGCCTGGCCATTACTTGTCCAGTCCGCCGGGCTGGCCAAACTAGACGGCACTCGCCTCACGTTGACACCGAAAGGTCGTGCAGCGCTGCGTAATTCTCCGGAGGAGGTCATCCTCGGCGTGTGGCGCAGATGGCTCACGCACGGGGCGATCGATGAGTTCAGCCGAATCGAGGCGGTCAAGGGGCAGCGCGGCACCAATGTGCTCAGTGCGGCGAAGCGGCGCCGTACGACCGTCGCTGATGGACTGGCCACCTGCCCTCCGGGCGAGTGGATCGAGATCGACGACCTCTTCGCGACCATGCGGCGCAAGCGACTCAGCCCGACCATAGCCAGAAGTGAACGGGCACTGTGGCGGCTCCACATTCTCGATCCCGAGTACGGGAGCTTCGGATACGACGGGCACCACGGTTGGTCACTGCTCGAAGGCCGGTACACGATGGCGGTGACTTTCGAGTACGCCGGCACACTGGGCCTGTTCGATCTCGACTACCGAGATCCCGTCGGCGCCCGCACGGACTACCACCGCAATTGGGGAAGCGACGACCTCGACTCCCTCAGCCGATACGACGGTCTGCGACGAATCCGGCTGACACCGCTCGGCGCCTATGCGTTGGGCCTCACCGACACCTTCACGCCGACTGAGGATCTCGACGAGATCTCACCGTTGACGGTGTTGCCGAACCTCGACATCGTGGTTGCCCGCGGCATCACCCACACCGAGAGACTCACCCTCGCCGCCTTCGCCACCCAAACCGCCGACCACACCTGGAACGTGTCGCCGACCACCCTGACCGCAGCCCTCGGGGCAGGGCGCGACCTCACCGAGTTCACCGACTACCTACACCGTCGCGCTGAACACGAACTGCCTTCGACGCTCACCACTCTGATAGAAGATGTCCGCCGGCGGGGAGCGCAACTCATCGACCGCGGACCTCTTCGCGTGATCGAGTGCGTCGATCCGGCCACCGCGATGCTCATCGCCCATGACCGCAGGCTCCGCCCGCTGTGCCATCTGCTCGGAGACCGATTCTTGGGTGTCCAACCCGAGCATGAGTCGAAGTTCCGGACCGCTCTGCTCAAGCTCGGGTTCGGCCTACCCGCGGAGTGATGGCGGCAGTTCCGAGGGCGCCCGCGATCTGTTCGCGCCGTGCCCGACAATAGTTAGGTGATCGAAAGAGTTTCCCGGGTTCGGCCCGACGGCGAGGTCCACAGGTGACCTCGCCGGTCGGTTCGCGACAGGCGATGACCATCTGGGTCGTCGGGGTCGCGGTCTACTTCGTTGCGGTGCTGCAGCGCTCCTCATTGGCCGTTGCCGGCCTGCTGGCTGCCGAGCGTTTCGAGATCAGCGCTTCGCAACTGTCGACCTTCGTCGTGCTCCAGCTGCTGGTGTACGCGCTGATGCAGGTGCCGGTCGGGCTCGTCGTCGACCGGTTCGGTCCGCGTCGGGTACTTCTCAGCGGAACGCTGATCCTCACGCTTGCCCAGATCAGCTTCGCGTTCGCGGACAACTACACGTGGGCGCTGTCGTCGCGGTTCTTCGTCGGGGTCGGCGACGCCATGACCTTCGTGTGTGTCCTGCGACTGGTGACGAGCTGGTTCCCGGCGCGGCGGATCCCGCTGATCACGCAGCTCACCGGCGTGCTCGGCCAACTCGGCGCGGTCACGGCCGCCATACCGATGACCTGGGCACTGTCCACCTTCGGATGGAGTCGCGCGTACCTGGCCACCGCTGGGATCGGCGCCGTTCTGCTCGTGGTCGCACTGGTCGTCGTGCGCGATTCCGCGGCGGTCCGGTCGGTGTCGGGACCGATGCTGGGGTTGGCCGGAATCCGGCGAAACCTTCGCGCGTCGTGGGATCACCCCGGCACCCGACTGGGTTTCTGGATGCACTTCTCGACCCACTTCAGCGCCACCGTCCTGGGCCTGTTGTGGGGCTACCCCTTCTTCGTCGAGGGCGAGGGGATGAGCGCCGGTGCGGCGGGTCTGCTCCTGACGATCATGGTGTTCGCCATCATGGCGTTCGGCCCGATCTTCGCGTGGCTGATCACCCGGTGGCCGTGGCACAGGTCGACGCTGGTGTTGGCGGTGCTCGCCGGAATCGCGGCCACCTGGACGGTGGTACTGGCGTGGCCCGGCGGCGCGCCGTTCGCGCTCCTCGTGCTCTTGGTGGTGGTCTGTGGAATGGGCGGTCCGGCGTCGATGATCGGTTTCGATGTCGGCCGCACCTCCAATCCGGCATCGCGGGCGGGCACGGCCACCGGGATCATCAACCAGGCGGGGTTCATTGCCAGCTTGATCCTCGCAGGGCTCATCGGTCTCATCCTCGACTGGCGAACCCCGGACGGGGTCCAGGGATATCCGCCGGAGGCGTTCACCTGGGCGATGTCGGCGCAGTTCATGCTCTGGGGGCTGGGCGCGGTCCAGATCTACCGCTATCGCCGCAAGGGGCGTGCGCGTCTGTTAGGCGAGGAGCCGGAACGGTGGTCGCGCTAGTGGTGTGTCTCGCAATTGTCTAGCTCGTTGTTCGGTAGGCTGGGTTGATGAGTGCACCGGCAGCGTGTTTGCGGTTGACGAAAGCCGAGCGGGAGACGTTGGAAACGTTGGCGCGGGCGCAGACCGCGCCGCACCGTGAGGTGTTGCGGGCCAGGGTTTTGCTGATGGCCGCCGACGGCGAAGCGAATCGGGTGATCGCCGAGGAACTTGGGGTGACCGCGGTGACAGTGCGGGCGTGGCGCACACGTTTCGCCGAGGACGGGTTGACGAAGTTCGGGCAGGTACGAGCTGGTCGGGGCCGTAAGTCTTCGATCAGTGAGGAGAAGGTCGCCGAGATCGTG